>JANQRM010000359.1 GCA_028284565.1 Anaerolineae bacterium
TTGACGCACGGGTTGCCTACTGACTTTAGCAAGGTCGAGTTGAGGCAGATATTCTGTCACTGCCCCTGTTTCGAGATAGTCTTCCTCGAACACGTAGAAAACATCGATCTCACCGTTTTGTAATGCAGATTGTGCATCGACAACAGACTCATAGGGCAAGATATGCTCTGCCAATTCATCCTCTGGCGTTAAGATAACCCCGGACAAATCGACATAGCCCGCCATTTCAATACTTTCAAAATCAAATTGAGACACTTCTTCGACGACCTCATCCGTACTCGTCGCATCTTGGATGATTTGAAATCCGAAGAGTAATAGATAGCCGATGATTGGCAATCCGAATGTCGCAAAGAGATAGCCTTTACGCCGTAGATTGCGTTTAAGTTCGTACCAAAAAACCGTTAAGACCCGATTCATGCGCTTGCCTCCTTCTGAATAACCTCACCGACATCCACCGACCCACGTATCACCCGCCACAATTCGCGCGGAGTCGCTTTCTTGCCATAGAGCAGAGTCGCCCAACGGAAGATTTTGGCAGAGACCCATGTGACCAAGATAGTTGTTGCCACCAAGATCACGATACTCGCCAGCAATTGTTCAATCGGCACGATTCCCAAACTAGAGCGGAGAATCATGGTAATCGACGCTGTGAATGGGAATAATGAGAGAAAGACGGATAAAGGACCGTTTGGCTCTTCGATTAATTGAATGATGAAGAAGAAGGGAATCACAAAGATAACGGACAGAATTCCCACATATTGACGGGCTTCTTGTTCAGTCCCAACCACAATCCCGATACCCGCCATCAAACTCGCCAACAAAAAGTAGGTCAAGATGAAGTAGACAAGTGTAATGATGATGAGGTCGAGTGGCAATTCAACTGCCGACAACACCGGAATCTGATTGCCGAGTGAAAGGACAACGAAACCCAAACCAATCCAAATAACGATTTGCGTTAAGCCCAATGCCCCCAAGCCAAGCAATTTTCCCATCAAGAGTTGCATGGGCGTAACACTTGTAATTAGCACCTCGATAATGCGGTTGGTCTTCTCTTCCACTACGCCCGACATCAAAAATTGGCTCGTCGTTGTGGAGGACATCATAAAGACCACCACAAAGATAATCGGCGCGAGGAAGAGGGCAAACACAGCTTCTTCGCTAATTCGTCGCCCACTATCTTCAAGGACGACCTCCATCTCTGCGGGGTCAATCAACCGTTCAATCGGAATAACCGATTCAAGGTCTGCCGTGAGATTTGCCAGTAAATAGGCATCCAATACATCTTGGAAGCCGTCTGGCAAGTTCTCATTGGAATAGACTTGGACTGTTCCTACGAGTTGGTAATTGCTTGGAAGGACAAAATATGCACCCACATCGCCTGCGTCGAGTGCTTCTTGTGCCGATTCGGTTGTTTCATAAACCACAAAATTTTCTGGCTTCTCGATGGCTTGTTCGAGCACACCGGATTCGTCGATGTAGCCGATATTGCCCAAACTATCTACATTGCTGACTTCATCAGCTGTAATAGCGAACACTATCGCCATCAGCACCACGATGAATATTGGAATCCCGAATGCTGCAATCAAAAAGGCGGGACGCTTTAAGTTAGATAAATATTCGTGTTTGGCAACGGTCCAGGTTTTCTTCATCGAACATCCCCTTCCGCGACACGAACAAAGATTTCATCCAAACTTGGCACAGCTAGTTCAAAGCGTTCAATCGTCTTCGTATCATCTTGAGCAATCGCCGCGAGTATGACATCCGATGTGACATCTTCGTTCAAGTGGAGCAAATTACCATCACGCCCATTGTTAATTGGGTCAACCTGAGTCACACCAGGCAATTCTTCCCATGCACCTTGCCCTTCTACCACAATCGCATGGAGTGCATATTGCCGGCGAATCGCATCGACTTCCCCATACAATTGTTGTTGTCCCTGATTGATCATCAACATACGGTCTGCCATCTCTTCGACTTGGTTCATCTGATGGGTAGACATAATAATCGCCCCCCCTTGTCGACTCATATCAAGAAGCAAGTCCTTAATCACTAGACGATTCACGGGGTCAAGTCCAGAGAAGGGTTCGTCGATAATCACCAGCGACGGATTGTGCATCACTGTCACTGCGAATTGGACTTTTTGTTGCATCCCTTTGCTAAGTTCGCTGACTTTTTTCTTTGCGTGTTCGGCGAGTTCGAGTTTTTCCAAGAGTGCCGTCGCTTTGGCTTTAGCATCCCCACTCGATAAGCCTTTCAATGTGCCGAGATACACCATCATGTCGATGACATTGACGTTCTTATACAATCCACGTTCCTCTGGCAGGTAGCCGATGCGATCTTTGGTTGCATCATTCAATTCACTGCCAAGTACCTGAATCGAGCCTGAATCGGGTTTGATAATGTCGAGTATCATACGGATGGTGGTACTTTTACCTGCCCCATTAGGACCCAACAACGCAAAAACTTCCCCCGGATACACCTCAAACGAGAGGTCATCCACGGCACGAAACTTGCCATAGGATTTGGTAATTTGGTTGACTTGCACAGCAACAGATTGGCTCATCACGCTCCCCTTTAAATAAATGACGATTAGAAATGCTTTATACGATGAACAGACCGGACGGTTTCATCGCAGGACACAGGATACTCCAACGTTACCAAAATCGTCCTGTTTCTCTCAACCCCCAACGATTAGGGGTTCTGCAAAAAACTAACAAAAAACCTTACGAATTGACGATTTAGATTAGGCATTGTGCAAACAATGCAGTATAATGATGGAGAGATGTGTTAAACTTTTCTATACCAAACTGATTAAAGAATTGGAATATCTTAAGCATTGTGACTCGAAACCGATTGTAAGATAGAGGCATATCCATTAGCACTCGTCGGGTTCGACATTCAAGCGGAGGAATTATGAAAAAAAACGTACTCGTGGTTGATGATGAAATAGGTGCGTTAACGCTGATTGGCATCATGTTAGAGCGTGGGGGCTTTAATGTCACCAAAGCCAAAGATGCCGACTCCGCGCTCGCCATGCTCGACCAAAGCATCCCCGATTTGATTATTCTGGATGTGATGATGCCCGGTACGAATGGGATCGAATTATGCGGTATCCTGCGGGAACGCGACGACACGGGTGGCTTGCCCATTCTCATCCTCTCTGCACGGGGCGACGCCGATAGTGTGATGCAGGGGATGGAAGCGGGCGCAAATGATTATCTGCCGAAACCAATTTTGCATCATGACTTGGTTGCCAAAGTCCGCGCGATGCTTACCCAAGAGAGTGTGTAATTCCTCAACCCAATTTCATTGTTAACTTGTTTGTCTGAACTCATGAGGTACAGAGCGTCTGTGCCTTTTTGATTCCAAGTGGTCACACCTCAGCATTGAGTTATCAAGTTATATTCCGTACAACACCCGATAGATATTGTAGTATCCATATATCCGTTGGATATAGAGGCGAGTGCTGTCGATGGTGATGGCGGTCATGAAGAGATCGGGGTCGCCACCCGATAATGCCAGCCAGTCAATCGCACGTCCGGGTCCCGCGTTATATGCGCCTAATGCCGCAATGGTATTGCCATCAAAACGATTGAGTTGTTCATCCAGATAAAATGCCCCAAAAGACACCCCCGCATAGGGACGAAACAAGTCGCTGTGTTGATAATCTTGCCACTGAATCTGTTCGGCGATGTATTGCGCTGTGGATGGAATGACTTGTGTGAGACCTTTTTCTCCCGCGGCAGCTGTGGCGTTGGTATTGAACAAACTCTCATGCCGTATCAGTGAAAACATTAGCAAGGGGTCGATGCCATATCCACCTGTGACCTCTTGCACGACATCCAAGTAATAGGCAGGATAACGCATTCGTGCGATGAAAGGGGGTGCTTGCAAAGTCGAGACATTCCCCATACGAATTACATCTGCCGCCGCGACAATGGATGGCAAGTAGGAGCCAATTCCACGCAGATAAATCGTCAATTGATACGCCGACAAGGCATCCCGATTATCGCGTACTTCATCAATTAGGGAGTCGAATTCATCTATCGCTTCATCAAATGCCCCCACCGCCCAAAGTTCGCGCCCTCGTATCATGCGCGGGTCATTTTCAAGCGTGGACGACAATTGCCAAAGGCTACCCTCTTGTGTGATGCCAAAGGTCTGTCGTAACCATGTTTCGGCTTCGGCAATTTGGGTAACATCATCAAAGCTGAAGTTGAATTGTGTCGGCGGTTGGAAGGGTTCTATACCCTGCCAAATATCCGATGCACGCGCAGCGAAGTAACTATCTGGTGCGGATGACACCGCCAGATTCAGAGCTTCCTCCGCGCCGACGGAATCGCCACGTTGTAGTGCCAGCCGCGCGACCCACAGATACGCAGCCGATTGGTCTTCCCCTGTCGAGAGAACCGCCAAGCGTCCATAGAGATTTTCCGCGACTGCCCATTCTTCATTCGTCACCGCCGCCGATGCCGCAAGGAACAAGCCGTTGGTCGTCAATTCTTGGTTGGGATAACTATCGGCGAGCCGGACGAAGGTCTGTCGAGAGAGTGTCGGTTCAGCATTGGTCCCATAAAGATACCCCGCGCGCCACAATGCATCCGCCGCTGTTGCTTCCAAATAGCCATAGGTATCAGCAATATTGAGATAGGTCGAAATCGCGCCGGGAATATCCCCAGACAAAAATTTGGTGCGTCCTTGTTCGAGGAGCGCATCTCCGAACAGGGGACTATCCGGATATTGGTCGATAATGGTCTGGAACGCCACCACCGCCGCAGAGGGATTGCCAATTTCACGATAGGCTCGTCCGAGCAAGAGATGAAGTTCTGCAGGAACAGCGGTGAGTTGATGTGTCGAGGAGTAGATATTGAAGGCATCTATCGCCCCTTGATAATCGCCATAGTTGTAGCTAATCTTGCCACGCTCGAAGTTATCAACCTCAATCTCATTGTCGAGCAGAGATTGCATCGCCAGATAAGCTGTTGGGGTGTTGGCGTAATTCAGCGTGATATTCCGCATCCGTTGCAAGCCAACTGATGTATCTCCACTGAGCAATATCGTTTTCGCGGCTTCAAAGTCGATACTGGCACGATAGGGTGCATTTTGAGCCACACCCAGAATAGCATCATACTGCGCCACTGCATCCCCATAACGTCCAACGCTAATTAATATTTGCGCCACTTTCTCACGCAAAATCAATTGTGGAACGAGGGTGCGTTCTGCATTCAATGCAAGGTTGTAAGTGCCAAAAGCGGTGTCGATTTGTCCGAGTGCAATCTGAGCGTCCGCAATGCGTTCATAAGCATAGCTATCGACCAAACTGGGACGAAGAGCTAGGTATTGTTGGAAATCGGCAATCGCTTCATTCCAACGCGACAAACCGAGATTGGCATCCCCGCGCAGGAAATAGGCTTGTCCGACAGTCGGGTCATTGGGGAACTGTTCGATAAGAATGTGCAATGCTTGCAAGGATTCGGCAAATAAACCCTCACGCAACGCCGATTGTCCCAGTTTATATGCCGCCAATGCCCTTAAATTATCTGGCGCATAATCCCCTTGATCGAGTATCAGCTGATAGTTGGCAACCGCGTTTTCAAAGTAACCATTGAGCAAATAGCTATCTGCCAATTGCATCAAGACATTGGGATCAGGTAAGGGTGTTGGGGTGAAGGTCGGGGGTTGTGTCGGAGCCTGTGCGATAGCTGTCCCCGTTGCAGAGTCAGGAGTCGCCGTGACAAAGATGACATTTTGCTCATTGGGAGTGAGTGGGGGCAATTCTTCCGCACTCAATGTACAGGCCGAAGCCACCATCAACAAAACCAGAAAAAACAGTCGTCGCATCACCTATTCAATATCCCTACTAATCATCAAATCAACTATGGTGAAAGGTAACAGGGTTTCCAAGCTAGGATTGTAGAAAAAACTAATCACTAACAACTAATCACTCAATCCACCACTAACTCGCCATCACATTCCACACAGGTCGTCACACCGTCGGCATAAGTCAAACCACAGGAGTCACACTTCATGCGCCCTTCACCGACATAACCATTGATGAGGCTTGTCGCCGCGTCACGGTCTATTCCCAGCTGAGTCATATCCCGAATGGCATATTCAATCGGCGCGCGACCTTCTTTCACCTCATCACCCATCGCATTCAGCACATCCCCAACGGATACTTGCTTCTTCGGCTTGTACTGAAGCACCTCCGACTTGAATTGCATATTGCACCAACCACATTCCACATACTCACCTAGATGCCCCATCGGAATCAGGGGGATGAAGTAGAGCGTGAAGTAGCGTTTGACTTCTTTGTAGTCATAGGGACGGCGTTGTTGACAGTTTGGACAGAAAAATTCGCCGCTATCAACCGACTTGGCGCGCCCTTTCGTGCCGAAGATAATCATGTGTGCCTCCGTTGGCTTCTAGTATTGTGTATCGTAGCATACGCTGTCAACGAGTGCGACCTGACGCTATCCCGACGCTTGGCTATTTGGGGGTATTAAATCACCCGCTAACCATGGCATCGCATAGCCTACAATGAGGTGCCCAGCTTCAGCTAGTGCATTGCCTAAGGAGGTTGTGTCTCGGAAGCCCCACCAATAATCGGAACTCTCGATAATTGCCACGCCGAAATCCTCCACGACCAAAGCACTCAACGTTCGATTGGCATATTGGGGATGGGAACTCGGTTTCGTCGGGACTTGGTCAGTCCGAATCAGATTCACCCGAAAGCGCGATTCTTGCCCAGCTGACCAAAAGCTATCTGTGTAGACAAGCAGTTGAAATTCGATATAAGCGGAAAGTCCATTGTCTAAGGATTTCTTAAAGCGGAAGTGTCCGCCTGCCCATTGAATAGGTCGATTCTCCAACGTATATCCCGCCGCATCGAAGGCTTGCCCCACCACCGCCAGCAAGATACTACGAAAATACTCCGTCTGTGACTGTCGTTCTTCCATCGGTTAGCCGAGTGCATGAAGCCACGATTGGTGCTTGGGAAAGAGAACACTTAATAATGCCGAGCCAACCAACCCTGCGTGAGTTTCGGGGACGATATAGCGGATGTCTTCAATAGAGCGGTGCCCGAATATGACGCTCAAGAAATCATGTTCCGCGAAGCCTGCATGGATCGCTGACTTTCCGCGCGGTTTCTCCTCAATATTTGTCATTTTGCCGTCCT
>JANQRM010000373.1 GCA_028284565.1 Anaerolineae bacterium
GGCGTACCCATGTCATGATTTCTTGCAAGCCTTCGCCTTCGACATGATAGTAGCTCTCACGTCCAACCTTCTGCTTAGAGATCAGCCCGACTTCAGACAAAATCGCCAAATGTTGTGAAATCGCCGGACGACTGACATCAAACTCACCTGCCAGTTCCTTCACCGTCACATCTTTATGGAGCAGATGGTCAAGAATTTGCCGACGGAAGGGATGCGCGATGGCACTCCATACATCAGCACTAGCAGATTGTGTTGTCTTGTTCGCACTTGGCATCAGATAATGTCCTTTAGTGTAATCTATTATAAGTAAGTTATTGCTTACCTGTCAAGATGTAATTTGAAATCAGGATTTAGTCACAATAGTTCGCTGGTATAATATCCCGCATGACAAAACCAACCATTACACTCTACACAGATGGGGCTTGCGACCTCAACGACACCAATGAACCCGGTGGCTGGGCGGCAATACTTGTAGCGACGGACACTCAAGGCAACGTGTTAAAAGAACAGGAACTATCCGGCGGCGAAAAACACACAACCAACAATCGTATGGAAATGACCGCCATCATTGAGGGACTACAAGCCTTAACACGCCCCACCTCCCTCACAGTGATAACCGACTCGCAATATGTCATCAAGACGATGGAAGGCAAACAGAAGCGACATAAGAACCGTGATTTGTGGGTAAAACTTGATGACTTGGCGGACAAGCACGATATCACATGGCAATTCGTCAGAGGACATTCTGGACACGAATACAATGAACGCTGTGACCAGCTAGCAGTTGCAGAACGGCTCAATCATGCCGATAAGCACAAGCCTATCCCACAGAAGATGGATTTAACTGTCTCATTATCAGATGAAAAAGTCACCATCTTTGCTGTGGGCAAACATGACAACAAAGATAAATCGGGTGGCTGGGGCTTTATCACTGTCGATAACGAGGGTAATGAAACCTTGCAAACAGGCTCCGTCACCGAAGACACACCTCAACGGGTGCAGATGAATGCCATCATCGAAGGCTTGAAACAATTTGATGAACCCCAAGAAATAGAGTTTGTTCTCAACAATGAAAATCTCTGTAAAGGGGCAAGTGAGTGGATACATTACTGGGTGCATCACAATTGGAAAGGCAAAACCAAAAAACCTGTGAAACATCAGGATTTATGGGAGCAGATTTATGAACTTAGCAAGCCTCATACCATCGCATGGAAATGGGAAAAGCAAAGCAAAGACCACCCCATCTTTGAACGATTGAGCAAGTCTGCTACACTCGCACGCAAACGGCACGAAGCCGATGAATGATTTCTTCTGATTGGATAATTTATGCCCACATTTGCAAACCGTGTTTCGACCTTTGGGACAACAATCTTTACCGAAATTAACAACCTCGCCCTTGAGCATGAAGCCATTAATCTGGGGCAAGGGAAGCCCGATTTTGATGGACCTTATGAAATCGTCAAAGCGGCGATTGATGCCTTGCAAGATGGACAGTCCAATCAATACCCTCCCGGCTTGGGTGTGAAGAAACTGCGTCAGGGCATCGCTGACCATGCGTCACGCTTCTACAATTTGGATGTGGATGTCGATAAAGGTGTGGTCGTCACATCGGGCGCAACAGAAGGTATCTTCTCGTCGATTTTGGGCTTGGTTGATAAAGATGATGAAGTGATTATCGTCGAACCTTACTTTGATAGTTATGTGCCAAATGTCATCATGGCAAATGCAAAACCTGTTTTTGTCTCACTGCATCCACCGAGCTGGACATTCGATGAAGTCGAACTACGCCAAGCATTCAACGAGAAGACACGTGCTATCCTGCTCAATACGCCGAATAATCCCACAGGGCGAGTTTTTACACACGAGGAACTGACACTCATCGCAGATTTATGCAAAGAACATGATGTCCTCGTCATTTCAGATGAGGTCTATGAACATCTCGTCTTCGAGGGACATCAACATATCCCCATCGCCACCTTACCTGATATGTTCGAGCGCACGGTCACTGTTGGGAGTGCTGGCAAAACCTTTGGTATGACAGGCTGGAAAATCGGTTGGGTGTATGGACATCCGAGCTTGATACAAGGGGTTTGGCAAGCACATCAATACGTAACCTTTGCGACCAATCATCCGGCACAACGCGCTGTCGCCTATGCCTTCACGATGGGCAATAGTTATTATGAGGAATACCGAGACCTATACACCAAAAAACGTGACCTTATGATGCAAGCCATTGAATCGGCGGGTATGAAAGCCAATCAACCTGAAGGCACGTATTTCGTCATGGCAGACTTTTCGGATGTTTATGACGATGGTAATGATGTTGATTTCACCAAATTCCTTATTCGGGAGGTCGGTGTTGCTTGTATCCCGCCCTCTGTCTTTTTCAGCCCAGAACACCGCCATCGCATCGGCAGTCATGTTCGCTTTTCCTTCTGTAAAGACGATGACACCCTTCAAGAAGCAGGTGAACGAATGGCTAAGTTACGAGGCTAATATGCGACGATTAATCATCTTATTGCTTGGCATACAGCTCCTTATCGCTTGTTCGCCATCAGACCCTGCACAGACTCCAATTCCGACTGTGCCACCATTAGAAGGCAATGTGTCTATCGAAATGCCTTTAGATGGCGCAGTTATTTATTCGGAAGTGTTTGTTCTGCGCGGGACGGCACAAGGCGTTGACACTTTCCAGTTATTGATTACAGATACAGCCGACGAGACAATTGCCAGGGCCATGGTTGATGTCGAAGATGGACAATGGGCAGTGAATATTCCCCATACCTATAATGGCGAACCCACAGAAGCCATCATCTCCGCCCTACCAACTAATGCGAGTGTTGCGGGGGATTATGACCTCGTATCCATTATCCTGTCATCCATCGACAACCGACCCGACGGTGTCTTTGGAAGCATCATTTCTCCCATAGATGAATCAGTCGTTGGTGGCGATTTTATTCCAATTTCGGGGAACGCATCTGGGCTATTTGAAGGTACGTTTATTCTCGCGCTGGAAAATGAAGGGGAAATCATCAGCCAGTTGGTGATGACACATAACAATCCGAATCTGATTGACGATATGCCATGGTCAGCTGACTTACAGACGAACGACTACACAGGCGAAGCAACCATCCGCATGTACTATCAGGATGCCCGCGATGGCACAGAAGTGACATTGGATAGTGTTGTCATCACCATTTCACAAATTGCTGGATAAACGCCTGTTGCAAACATGCGTTCTATAATACCATTAACATAAACAGAAGTAAAAAGGAATCACAAGCAAATGACACAATCGACACCGCATCGTTTTGTTGCGATTGCAGGGAACATTGGCGTGGGTAAAAGTACCCTCACCGGGATGCTAGCAGAGTCAATGAATTGGACACCCTTTTACGAAGCCAATGCCGAAAATCCCTATCTCTCCGATTTCTATGAGGACATGCAACGCTGGAGTTTTCATTCTCAGGTGTTCTTTTTGGGCAAACGATTAGAACATCATCGAGAATTGCTTGACCATGATGGTAGTGTTGTCCAAGACCGTACCGTCTATGAGGATGCAGAAATATTTGCGCGGAATCTGGCTGAGCAAGGAAAAATGTCAGAACGAGATTATGATGCTTACCGTCGCCTTTATCGCGCGGTTGCTTCGTTTCTCCCACCGCCTGATTTAATCATCTATTTGGACGCTTCAGTGGAATGCTTGGTTGAACGTATTCAGCAACGGGGACGGGACTTTGAGCAATCAATTAACTCTGACTATTTGGCTCAATTGAACAAGCACTATCAAGATTGGATAGACGATTGGACGTATTGTCCAATTCTACGGCTTGATACCGATAACTTGGATTTCCAACATAATCCTGATGATTTTCAGCAGATAGTTCTGCAGATTCGACAAATTCTCCAAAAAGTTCGGTAAATAATCTGGTAAGCAGTACCTAAGTCCTATGCGACTTATTTACATTTTTCATGAGAATCAAAGTACCTTAGAAATCACAAAAAGGATACCTCATGCGTCGGTTTTGGATTCTGTTAACTCTACTCTTTGTTGGCATCGTACCCATCTTCGCTCAAAATACAGATAATCAAGGACATATCCGCGTGGCTCATTTTTCGAGTGATGCGCCGGATGTGGATATTTATGTTGATGGAGATGTCGTCATAAGCGACCTCGCTTTTGGTGATGTATCTGAATGGCTAGCGGTTGACACTGGAACGTATTCCGTCGCCGTTACACCTGCTGGAAGTCTTGTAAATCAAGCGGTAATTGGACCTCTCGATATTTCGGTAGAAGCAGGAGACTGGTTTACCGTTACCGCTATTGGTGAGGTTGATGCAGGAACACTGACTGCACAGATTTTGGAAGAAGATTATAGTCTCATTGGTGATGGCGAATCCCGTATCAATATCTTCCATGCTGTCCCGAATGTGCCACCAATTAATGTGGATGCAAACGACACCAATCTCATTACCCTACTCGGTTATCCCGGCTCGATTGATGGAACGAATGATGGGTTTACGACCGTTGACTTACTCGCTAATACCTATAGTTTTGAAATCACTTTAGAAGATGGCACATCCATTGCAACCGTAGACGATATTGTATTGGGACAAAATCGCAACTACTTCCTCGCTGTTGTCGGTACGCCTGCAGAACCACAGACTGTCTTAGTCACAACCGACTTGGATACCATGATGTCGGATATGGGCGAAAACGAAACGCGGAATTTAGGCACTGGTGATGCTCAAATTCGTGTTGGTCATTTCTCTATTGATGCCCCTGCTGTGGATATTTTTGTTAATGGACAACGCAGTGACTTCACTGGATTGACCTTCCCAACTTTGAGTGATTGGACTACCTTATCCGCTGGTATGGTCAATGTCGCAATTGTCCCTGAAGGGTTACCCATCAATCAGGCAGTTCTCCGAGCTGATGTCCCAATCGCGACTGATACTTGGGTGACACTAGCGGCGATTGGCTCGTTAGAATTGGAAAATCTTACGGTTCAGGTCATCGAAGAAAACTCGAGTGAACTGCCTTTTGGCGAAACTCGAATCGGAGTTTTTCATGCAGTCGTGGACACGGGTCTAGTTGATGTATTTGCAAATGATACACTTCTCGTTCAAGGTCTCGGCTATCCGGGTGTCTTTGAGGGAGAAGGCGATGGCTATGCAAGTGCTGACGTGCTTGCTGGTGATTATAATATCCGCGTCGTCCTCGAGAACGGAACGGAAGTTGAGACAGGGGAATTGACACTCGGACAAAGTCGTAGCTACTTTGTCGCTCTTGTGGGAACTGAAGGTAATCCACTCTATATCTTTGACCGAACTGACCTTGAATAGTTGAATTAGGCAATCTCGGTAAATTCAAGGGGTGTTCATTGAGGACATCCCTTTATGATTCTATGGACACTCAGTAAAAAAAGATTTATACTATAAACTCACATTAATCCTATTCATCAGATGAATACCATTGATTGATCTTCAATCCGATTTATTAAATTACATCATCGAGCAAAATCTCCAACCGGGAGAACGCTTGCCCTCTATCAACGAGTTGGCATCCGACGATCATCTCAATATCAGCAGTAGCAAAATTCGTGAACAATTAGAGGTGGCGAAGTCACTAGGACTTGTTGAGGTACGCTCAAAGATAGGAACCCGTGTTCAGGAGTATTCTTTTGCTCCGGCTGTTCGATTGAGTTTATTCGTTGCTTTGTCGCAAGATGACAGATTATTTGAGTCTTTTAGCCAGCTACGGACACACGTTGAGACCGCCTTCTGGCATGAAGCCTGTGATTTGCTCACAGACGAAGTCATCAAAACAATGAAACAATGTATTGAGCAAGCACGACAGAAACTCAATTCGCATCCGATTCGCATTCCTAATTCTGAACATCGTCGTTTTCATCTCTCGCTATTTGAGAATCTTGATAACCCCTTCGTACATGGCATCTTAGAAGCCTATTGGGATGCCTACGACTTAATTTCAGTTAATCAATATATGGATTATGAATATCTTCAGCAGGTGTGGACATTTCACGAGCAAATCCTGCAAGCCATTCGTGATCAGCAGTTTGATGTGGCGCAATCGCTCTTTGTCGAACATACGACGCTCTTGCGGTATCAGCCCAGAATGGAGGCAGAACGTTAATTCGTAATCCATAGCCAATGATCTATTTTGGGCTAAGTAAACCCGATTGCCTATTCAGAAAGGAGCAAGACGCAGTCTATACTGCGCAACGAATTATGTGTGCATTAAATGTACAAACACAACCGCAATTCAAAGCCACAGGTGAACCGATTGTCAACGACTTCGCCTTTAGTGTGGCAACCAAGAACGGATCAGGAAGTCAAACATCCAATAACGTTCTAGTCCGTTCTCTGTTTAATATAGGCATTCCTGTCAATGGGAAGAACCTCTTTCCATCGAATATCAAGGGACTACCAACCTGGTATACCATTCGCGTTAGCAAAGATGGCTATACGGCGCGAAAAGCTGTGACAGAAATCGTGGTTGCCTATAACGACTCCACAGCCTCAGAAGATATCAGCACCCTGCCTGAAGGTGGCGTATGCATTGTCTCTGATACCGTTAGCAAGATTATTCCACAACGCGACGACATCATCCTCTACGAAGTCCCTGTCAAGAAAATCATGCGTGAAGCGAAAAATGTTAAAAAGGAATTTGCCAAGCGCGTCGAGAATATGACCTATGTGGGTGTGGTTGCCCAACTATTTGATATTCCCATGGATGTGGTCTATCAAGCCTTGCTGGATAACTTCAATGGTAAAGAAAGTCCTGCAAAGATGAACATGGAAGTGGTTCAGTTGGCGGCAGATTACACCAGAGATCATATCGAAAAAATAGACCCCTATCATTTTGAGCCAATGGATGAAACCAAAGGCAAAATTATGATTACTGGGAACGAAGCCGGCGCGCTGGGGTCAATCTATGGTGGATGTCACTTCATCTCATGGTATCCGATTACGCCATCCACAAGTCTGGTAGATGCCGCGATTACCTATAAAAAACTCCGAACAGATGAAGATGGAAAAAGCACAATAGCTATTGTCCAAGCTGAGGATGAACTCGCCGCCGCAGGGATGATTGTTGGAGCAGGTTTCGCTGGTGCGAGAGCAATGACAGCAACGAGCGGTCCGGGAATTAGTTTGATGTCTGAGTTTGTGGGACTCGCCTATTTTGCTGAGATTCCTTGTGTCATTTGGGATATTACCCGTATGGGACCGAGTACCGGATTGCCAACGCGAACAAGCCAAGGTGATATTCTCTTTGCCCATTACTTAGGGCATGGTGATACCAAACAAATTTGCCTCTTACCTGATAGCCCAGCAGAAGCCTTTGAATTCGGCTGGCGTGCATTCGATATTGCTGACCAAATTCAAGCTCCTGTTTTTGTCATCAGTGACCTTGATTTGGGCATGAACAATTGGATGTCTGAACCCTTTCCTTATCCTGATGAACCAATCAATCGCGGTAAAGTGCTGGATGCGGAAGGATTATCTGAGTTCATCAAAAAATATGATAAGTGGGGACGTTATATGGATGTGGATGAAGATGGTATTGGCTATCGCACCGTTCCCGGTATCAATCACGCGATGGGTGCATTCTTCACGCGCGGTACGGGTCACAATCCGATGGCGGTCTATAGTGAGCGCAGTGATGATTGGGTAGACAATATGAACCGCCTGCATAAAAAGATGGAAACGGCTCGTGAGCTACTACCAAAACCTGTTGTGGATACATTGGATGGCGCGGAGATTGGTATTATCTCTTTTGGAACGAATGATGTAGCAATTCAAGAAGCGCGGGACTGGTTTACCGCCGATGGAATCGCAACCGATTATATGCGAGTACGCGCTTTACCCCTCGCTCAATCGGTAAACGAATTCATTGCCAACCACGCACGAGTCTATGTTATCGAAAACAACTTTGACGGACAGTTAAACCAAATTATCCGTATTGACCATCCAGAAGACATCAATCACGTTCAATCGCTGACTTTGGGCGATGGTCTACCCATGACCCCAAGCTGGATTTATGACCAAATTAACGAACAGGAGGGGCGCTAATGGCTCGTACAGACCGTAGCAACGCACTCGGACTAGATCGTAAAGCCTATGGCGGACGTAAGAGTACCTTATGCCCCGGTTGTGGTCACGATTCGATTTCCAACCAAATCATCACAATGGCATATGAGTTGGGTATCGAACAACACAAGATGATCAAGATGAGTGGGATCGGATGCTCCAGCAAAACTCCTGCTTATTTTCTAGGGCAATCACATGGTTTCAACGCGGTACATGGACGGATGCCCTCGGTTGTGACAGGCGCGCTGATGGCGAATCGTGAATTGGCATGTGTGGCAGTGAGTGGTGATGGTGACACAGGCAGTATCGGTATGGGACAATTTAAGCATGTTATCCGCCGCAATGTTCCCTTCGTCTATATCATTGAGAACAACGGTGTCTATGGGCTGACTAAAGGGCAATTCTCTGCCACAGCTGATGAAGGACAATTTCTCAAATACTACGGCAAGAACGAGATGCCTCCGATTGACCTTGCGCTTGAAGCGGTTGTCGCAGGGGCAACCTTTGTCGCCCGCAGTTTCTCTGGGGATGCTAAACAAGTCCAGACTCTTCTCCAAGCCGCAATTCGTCATCCCGGTACAGCTATTTTGGACATTGTGAGTCCTTGTGTCACTTTTAACAACGCAGAGACTTCGACCAAGAGCTATCCTTATGGTATAGACAATGAAATCCCATTGCATGAAATCGAAATCCTCGCACCCGATTACGTGGAAGAAAAAGAGGAAATCGAAGTTGGGGATTATGAAGCAGGCGAAATCATCAACGTGGAGATGCACGATGGGACATTCATTCGCTTGAAAAAACTAGACCGTGACCATGACCCACGGAATCGCCGCCAAGCTTTGGATGTGTTGGAACAAGCTACCCGTGAACAACTCTTCTTGACTGGGTTGATTTACTATGAAGAACCCCGCCCGACGTTGGCAGACAATGAAAACCTCGTTGCGGAGTCCCTAGCTGGATTGCCTAATGACTTAATTCGCCCATCAAAGGAATCGCTCGACAAGTTGATGCGGAGCCTGATGTAGCCAGCAATAGATAAAAAAACAAGACCGTCTAAATTAGGCGGTCTTTTTCTTTCCCAGCAATTCAAACCCGATTGTAACGTTCTTCATCCAACCTTTTGGTTGTTTTTCGGTAAGATTAGTGGAGGGAAAGCAAATTCGTTACAATATACCCCCAATTCTTAGGGGTTTTTTATCTATTATGACTGTTACAATGCCACGCATAGCTTGCAGACTTATCCACAGAATGGAGCGTGACAATGCCTGATTTTTTTCGGCTAGATGTCGAGTCGACGTTATCTGAACTCGATGTCCAGCGTGACCAAGGGCTGTCCCCTGCTGAAGTTGAACAACGCCAAACCAAATTTGGAAAGAATGTCCTCCCGACAGATGAAGGTGTCAATTGGATTGAATTGATTGTCGGGCAATTTAAGGATTTAATGGTCATTATCTTGATTATCGCGGCTGGGATTTCGTTCTTCTTGGGTGAAGTCGAAGATGTGATTGTCATTATGATTATCGTCATCTTGAACGCGGCGTTGGGAGTATACCAAGAATTCCGTGCAGAGCAAGCCCTCGCCGCTTTGAGTGCGCTCCAAGTCCCACAAGTTCGTGTCCGTCGTAAACGCGATATCCGTCAAGTTAGTGCGGAAGAACTCGTACCGGGTGATATTGTTCTCTTGGAAGAAGGAGACCGTATACCAGCCGACGGACGCTTGATTGAGTCCGTAAATATGCAAGTGGAAGAGGCAGCACTTACCGGTGAGTCGCTCCCTGTTAGCAAATCCATTGACACAATTGAAGCGCAAGGTAACGTGGCACTGGGTGACCGTAACAATATGGTGTTTATGGGAACGTCCGTCAATTATGGGCGCGGCGAAATGGTCGTCACCAATACAGGGT
>JANQRM010000399.1 GCA_028284565.1 Anaerolineae bacterium
GGCGATGGTGCGTCCGAGCGGATTATTGGTGAGGCGAGAGAACCAAGCGACTTGCATCCCCAAGCGTGAACAACCAACAGCCGTGTTGGATTCGCTCCCACCGATATAGACATCGAGTGTTGTTGTGCCTTCGAGGATGTCTTGGTGGGGTGGGGTGAACCGCCACATGGTTTCGCCAAAGGTGAGGATGTCGTACTGGGTCATGATGCGCTCGGTTTCGTTAATTAGTCCAATTCACACAAAGGTATCATAGCCCTAGGTTGCGTGCGGTGGTGTTTGCCATTCCAATGAATGTTGGGGATGAGGCAGGCTTGGTGTTGGCGGATGCGGTCAGCGTGGGGGATGAGGTCAGTTAAGAGGGATTCGATTTCGCTTTGGATGTCGTCAGTGGGTTGATAGCCTAAGTCGAGAAGTTTTTGTCGGTCTGGGTTGTAGTAGTGGGTTTCGGCTTCTTCGCGGGGGTTATCGTAGTGGGCAATTTCGACATTTAAGCCGAGCTTGTCGCTTGCTTGCATGACTTTGTTTGCGAGGGCAACGATGGAATAGACCCCTTCAAATTGATTGAGCATGCGGTATTCACCTGTGTCGGCTGGATTTTCGATGACGAGCGTGAGGCATTGCATGGCATCGCGGAGAGGGAGAAAACTGCGAATCTGCTCCCCTGTGCCAAAGAGGGTGAGGGGGTGTCCGATGACAGCTTGACAGCAGAAGCGATTCATCACTGTGCCGAAGCATTGGTCAAAATCGAGGCGGGTGCGGAGGTGTGGATGGTCACTCATGTCATCGAAGCGTGTGCCGAAGACGATACCCTGCATGATGTCGGTGGCGCGTAATCCCCAGACGCGGCAGGCGAATTCGGTGTTATGCGAATCATGCACTTTGCTGAGATGATAGAAGCTCCCGGCTTGGCGTGGGAAGGGGAGGGTGGCGCGTCGTCCGCGATAATTGATTTCAAATGTGCCTTCGGGAATATCGACATTGGGTGTGCCATATTCGCCCATCGTGCCGAGTTTGACGAGATGGGCTGTCGGACAACATGCTTGCATTGCCCAGAGGATGTTGAGCGTGGAGGTGATGTTGTTCTGTTGTGTCCAGATGGCGTGTTGGGCATCCATCATGGAGTAGGGTGCGGAGGGCATTTGTCCGAGATGGACGATGGTATCTGGCTGGAACTCAGCTATGAATTCATAGACGAAGTTGGTATCAGTTAAGTTGCCTGTGCGCCAATCCAAGGATTGTCCATAATGTTCGGTGAAGGTGTGTTGTCGCTGTTGAATATCCGCGATGGGAATAGCCGAATCGCCACCGATTTCAGCAACCCATTCCCGACGCAAGCCCGCATCTGCGCCGCCGACGGTGTGTCCGCGTTGCGTCAGGACTTGGGCGAATGCCCAGCCTAAATAGCCGTCAATGCCTGCTATCCATACCCGCATGGTTATGCGTCTGTCCGTTGGCAATCCTGATTAAATTCGAGGCGAATGCCCGTCTCTTGAATGGTGAATCTGTAACCCTCGCTGTTATAAGAAATGGTGGCGACGGCATTGCTGGGAGCTTCTTCTTCATCCATGGCGATTTGCCAGAGGTCGGCGAGGTCACAGATGGGTGCGTCTGCTGTTTCGCCGTCATAGGACGTGTTATAGGTGCGCCGTTGCATCCCGAAGTTATAGTTGTAGGAGACTGAATTGCCTGTCCGACCTGACTCAAAGAAGCCGGGACGCTCGACATAGATGATGATGCGCTCGACATTATCGGAATTGGAACTGGGGACTCCGACGGGACTATCATCAGCGCGGTCAAGATAGTGTACAAAGGTATACCAGACAGAGGGCTCGTAATCTTCAAATAGATTCATTGTGCCATCTGAACGGACGAATTCAAAGCGAATCTGTTCTAGGCGGACGGCATCTCCGGCGAAGGCTTTGATCTCTTCATAGGCGACGATGGGGTCGAAGTTGGAGGCATCCCCGGGGATTGGGCGGGATTCCAGCAGAGTGAGGAAGATTATCAGGGCGAAAATACCTCCTGTGAGGAGAAGCCCGAAGAGTAAGCTACCCCCACAGCCACAGCCGAGTCGCCGTTTAGAGACCATAGGTTCATAGGATTCGATTGATGGCATCGTGTCGCCTTCTGTGTACCGAATAGCTCTTCCATTATATCGTGCGGGTCGGGTAGCGGAATAGCAAGTTGACGATTTGTAACTTTGCTCAGAAAAAGCAGGAACTCTAATCGTCACCCCTTATGCTTCAACAAACACGAATCTATTGTGCGCTTGCCATATCAAATTGCACCACAACTGAGTGTTATTCATCACTACTCATATTAACTTATCTTTCTTAAAGTATAATTAGATGGATATTTTGACATTTGGGTCGGAAGACTAAATGTGAGAAAGGCTGTAAATGGCGAATATCATCGAAACAAGTAATTTGACCGTGTACTATGGCAAACATCGTGGGATCGAAAATGTTAATCTCGCAGTCGAACAAGGCGAAGTTTTTGGTTTCTTGGGTCCGAATGGGTCCGGTAAAACGACTACCCAACGCACCCTCATGGATATTATTCACCCCACATCAGGCACTGCAAAAATTTTCGGAAAAGATTGCCAGCTTGATGGTGTCGAAATTCGTAAGCGAATCGGGTATCTGCCGGGCGAATTGAGTCTCTATCCAAGCATGAAGGGCATTGATTTTCTGGATATGTTGGCTTCTTTACAAGATAAGGCTTTAGACAAAGCTTTTCGTCGCGCACTCTTCGAGCGTTTGGATTTTGATCCATCACGCAGGATGAAAGAATATTCACGCGGTAATAAGCAAAAAATTGGTGTCATCGCCGCGTTTATGACGAAGCCCGATCTCCTCATTCTTGATGAGCCGACATCCGGATTGGACCCACTTGTTCAACAAACCGTTATGGAGCTGATAGGCGAAGTGCGAGACGATGGACGGACTGTTTTTCTCTCGTCGCACATTTTACCCGAAGTGCAAGCTGTCTGTGACCGTGTAGGACTTATCCGCGATGGTCAGTTGATTCAGACCGCCAGTGTGCAGTCTTTGACCGAACAATCGTTTAAGCGCTTGCACCTGACATTCCGCGATTTGCCACCTGCTGATGCCTTTGCATTGGATGGTGTGACAGAAACCGGGCGTGAAGGGCAAACAGTCAAGCTGGAGATTCGTGACCAGCTTGCACAGGTGATAGAAATTGCCGCACCTTATGGTGTTGAAGACATCGACACTCCACACGTCACGCTGGAAGATATCTTCCTCACATTTTATGGTCGTCAGACCAATGGAGGTTAATCATGTTTAATTTGTTCAAGCACGAATTTATATCACGTCGATGGGCTATTATTGGCTGGGGCATCGGTTTGGCGTTGCTGGGGTCAATGTACATAGCGATTTTTCCGGAAGTTGCTGAGGAAATGGCAGGATTAGCCGACCTTATTATTTATCAATTGATGGGCGTTGATTTGGGGTCATTTGCGGGTTATATTGCCTCTGTCGTGGTGAATATCTTGCCCGTTATGTTGGGTGTTTATGTCATTATGACGGCTACAGCAACACTGGCTGGTGAAGAAGAAAATGGTACGCTGGAATTAATTGTCGCCATGCCCTTACCGCGTTGGCAAATTATTGTGGTTAAAACACTTGCGATTGCGGTTGCACTCTTCTCAATCCTGACCATTATGGGCATCATTTGTGTGATTACACTTACCTTTGTCAAGCAAACAGTTGAAGTAGATATTACATCCGGGCAATTGTTTGTCGCTCTAATGGCTGCGATGCCCCTAATGCTTAGCTTCACAACAATAACCCTATTTCTCAGTAGTTTGCTACCGAGCCGTCGATTGGCATTGGGTGTTATGGCAGTTTTCTATCTTGCAAGCTATTTTGCTGAGTCAATGTCAGTCCTCGTTGAATCATTGGAGTTCCTTAAAACTTTTTCGCTATTTAATTACTTTGATACTAGTACCAATGTATTCACTGAAGGGGTCAAGCTGAGCGATGTGACGGTATTACTGGTTGTGTCGCTAATTTTCTTTGCTTTAACGATTGTGAGTTTTCAACGCCGTAACATCACTGTTGGGCAATGGTCGTGGCAACGAGGGCAAGCTCCCGCATAAGTTGGTTTCTTCAGTGGCAATAAAACTCAATACATATATCATGAGATCACATTTCTGGTTGACATCCCTACCATTTGTTCAAATCCGTGAAAACGATCAGAAAAGGGTTCACAGTTGCATGAGCCAACAAACCCGCCGTTCGGGGTCTAGCAAGTTCAAGGATTTCGATGTTTCCCCTCGAACATTTTTATTAGGGTGCATCGAAGTAGCCCCCTGATGAGATGCGTGTGATGGTGAAGACATGGTATTGGTGATGCAAAGATGAATGACACCTTGCGCTTTGTGCTGTGCTAATAAATTCCGTTGATGACGAGCAAGCAGATGATTTGCTAGCTTGTCTCAGAAACCATGTAGACACGTATCAGGCTGTCTTGATTCTCCAATCATGTTTGCTAACTTAGCCTGAATAGTTGACAATCATATAATTTCAATCTCCGTGTTTTCAGGCGAAGTGCTACTATGACAAAGTCAGCCCCTCAACCAGACGTTATCACAAAGCTATTTGAGGCAGTGTATCCTTCATTTGCTATGTTAGCAGGTATGGAACTTGACTTGTTCACATCCCTCGACAGTGGCTCTCTTAGTGCTGATCAGCTTGCTGACATACTAGATGTGAAGGTTTTTAAGCTAAGACCACTACTTTATGCGTTAGTAGTTGCTGAATTGTTAACTGTTGATGATGACTTGTTCGCTAACACTCCAGAGGCAAGCCATTATCTTGTTCAAGGCAAGCCAACTTATCTTGGTGGAGTTACAGACCTGACATCAAGTAATTGGGCTAGAGTCCTGAAGACCGCAACGACGATACGCGACGGTGGGACCCATGAGAAATACGATTATCATGCGCCATCAACTGATGAGCTTTTCGCGCTTTTTCGGGGGTTGTATTCAGGTGCTGTCACCGATGCCCGTAGATTAATGAGCCACAACGATTTCTCATCAACACAAACACTGCTGGATGTTGGGGGCGGGTCGGGTGCTTTGGCAATTACCTTAGTACAAGCCAATCCACATCTCAAAGCCACAGTCGTAGACTTACCTTCCGTGACACCTATAACCCATCAATTCGTAGAAGAATCTAATGCACATAATCAGGTTGCAGTTCTGAGTGCTAACGCTGTTCAAGATAAGCTGTCAGGATCATTTGATGTTGTTGTGGCGCGTCATATTATACAAGTTCTTTCAGCAGATGATAGTCGGTCTCTGCTCCGCAATCTTGCCTCCATTATTAAGCCAAATGGCACCATCCATATAATTGGCTGGATATTAGATAACTCGCGAGTCACACCTCATAATACAGTGGGTTACAATCTGATTCTATTAAATGGATACGATGATGGGCAAGCCTATACGGAACAGGAATATCATAAGTGGCTTGCTGAGGCTGGATTTGGGGATTTTGAACGTGTTGTGTTTTCTGATGGCGCGAGTATTCTGTCGGCGCGCAAGCCTAAATAAGGGAGTAGGTGGGTCATGGTAATTGAAGTTCTAGGAATTGACCATATTTATATCACGGTTTCTAATTTAGAATATTCGACAATTTTTTATGACAAACTGATGCAATTGTTGAGCTTCAAAAAAGGTACAAACCCGATAGGTAGTCAGCCACACGTTCACTACTTTAATCGGGTAATCCAATACACGATACGACCAGCAAAACCCAATGTAGTAGAGCATGATCCGTTCGTGCCGGGTTTACATCATATTTGTTTTCAAGTTGCAGACAAACATACTGTTGATGAGATTGCTCAAGGTCTGGAAGAGCTAGGGATCGAATCCAGTACACCCCGAATCTATACCGATTACGGCGTTGATTATTACGCCATTTACTTCAAAGACCCTGACGGAATTGAATTAGAGATTGTCAATCGCACACAAGTCCGTGATATCATTTCAAATAACTGGGAGCAGTTAACACATTTTGAAAATCCATTGAGCAAGGCAGGATTTGTATAATCTAGGATCGTTCATTTCTATTCAAGAATTCCCTTACCCTCTCTAAACCTGCTCACCTACTTTCCGTGACTCGTGTCGCCATTTTCTCTCTATTATTGGCTACACTCAGTCTGAAATAATAGAAACAACCAAAATACTTTGCAAAATTTATTTAGTTGATACCTCCGCCATTCGTTCAAAACCGTGAAAAGGATTATAATAGACTTTACGTTTGCATGAGCCAACAAACCCGCCGTTCGGGGTTTAGAAAGTTCAAGGATTTCGATGTTTCCCCTAGAACATTTTTATTATGGACAATTGGTGCATCACGGTAAGCCCCAAGATGAGATGCGTGTGCTGGCGAAGACCCCCGGTATTGGTGATGCACAAGTGAATGAAGCCTTGCGTTTCGCGCTGTTTCCGGCGCATCGGAGTGTGTCCTATGGCACATGGGCAATTGTACGGGGCAAGTCGATTCCTTTTATTATGGTGCAATCGCAAGTGGGGTCCGCAGGACAGCATATCCTTCACTTTGTTTTTATGACGAGCGATGCCTTGCGGGGAATGACAGGCAACGTCAAGGCGATGAAGACTCTGCTAAAAGAGCAAGCTCCCATTTATAACCAACTAGGCGATACCTTACCTCTGATTACCTTGACTGAACCGCAACCGCGACGGACGGATGAGCAAGTTGATGATTTGCTCGACTTGATGACCTATACGAAGAACAACACCCGCACGATTGAACCCTTGCTTTCGGCAGTGGTGAACGGCAAACCACTGGTGATTTACAACGCACCTCATGAGTTTGATGAACGGATTGGCTTTATTCATGGCTTGCTGACCTTGTTGCCAGCTTCGACACGCTTTGGGGTGACATTCTCGACCTATACAGAGCCGAAAGGATGGATTCCGGTTCAAGTGAGTTTCATCAGCGACGACCCTTTCCCAGAGAATTCGATGGTTTATCATTGGGAAGCTGGGAAGGTGATTCAGGGTGAATCGAAAGATGATTACAGCCGATTTATCATCAGCCAGTTGCGCTTAGATGCGGAGCTGGTGACTCAGCAGACAGAGAAGATGACGGCAATCGCCGGTTGGCGTTTCCGCAAAGGGGATAGTCTTTCCAGTTCGTTATCGTATGGGTCGTATCGGATTAAGCTGGATGATGCCTTATTAAACAACCAACCGGTTGAGATAGCAGATGTCTCGAAGGTATTGTCGCAAGACCCGACGCTATCAGACGACTTACGGCTGGCATATGCGCGTCATCTAATTAATCTGTCGCTGGCATTAGAAGATATGCAACATGCTGATCCGGTCGCGGTGTTATTGCGGAATCATCCGGAGTTGGGTGAGACGGTCTATACGCAGATGGAAGGTGCATTGCATGAGGGGAAAGCCTACCTCATTTATGATACACTCCTCAAATGGATGAGTAACCCACTGAGTCCGCAGGGACAGGAATGGGTCAACCTGACGAATCAAGCCGCGCTGACAACCCTTGATGAAATATTGATCGAAAGTCAGCACGATGATGTGGTGGATTTTGTCGAGCGTGTGGAGCATGTTCCCCAAGGCGTGACGGTTGGTCAAATCGTACCTCAACTCATTTCTCGTCTATTGCCCTTAGTCGAGCAAAATGGCGAGATTGCGATGCCTTTGTTGCGATTGGGCATGCAACATCTTGACCCAAAGGCATTTAATCAACTCATGCTGTCCGCACCGATGCGCCCGTATCTGCCACAGACGCTTAAAATTTTATTGGTACATTTGAATCATCAAGCTCTGCCTCCGGCTCCTGAAGGAACTTTGATGGCGGCGGTGGAGGTGTTTGGTGAAAATAATCAGCAAGCGGCAATGGTGCGATTCACCAATATGGCGCGGGAATCTCAACGACTGGATTTGGTGGATGGGGAAGTGCTGAGTCAATTGTCGGCGATTGTGCAATCCACAGATAATCTCGACTACATCGAGATGGTTCTTGGCTTGGTCAATGACTTGAATGATTATGGCGTAACAAATCTCCAAGACCCGGTCCCCCGTTATATGTTGCAGATTTTGCTGGTGCTGAATCAGTATCCTGTGCTGGCGAAGCAGATGATTGCACAATCGCGGGATTATTATGGTGTGGACGGTCAGCTAGAATATATAGAGATGGTGCATGATCTCTTCTCTAGTGTGTCTGTCACAGCGGATGAGGCAGAAACTTTGATTATCGCCTTAAAACCTGCGGGCATTAAAGGGCTACCCATAACTGTTGCGTCGATTGGTTTGTTGAAATCAACGGGTTGGTCGCACGATGTGACGCAATTAGCATTGAATGCGATGGATGACTTGGACAACAATCCGCGTTATTTGCAGGTTATCCCCCCAACAGCGGTACTCAATCTGTTGCAATTTTATGCGACTTTGCATGATATTCCGAATTCGATTTATGTCGGTGGGTATGTGCCTGTTGTCGCGGCGAACAAAGGTGATGCTGGGCTACCGACGATGAATCGCATGATGAAGTTGATGGCGTGGGATCGAGAAACGAAGCGCGCCTCGTTTGATTATCTGCGAGAGTATATCCGTCGGGCAGATGATGGGTTGGCACGGAAAGCGGTGGAACGTTTTGGAAAGAATATGAAATCAGGGAGCCAACGTCGGCTGGAAGTGTCGTATCGGTTAAGTCGATTTATGGCGGGGATGGATTTGGTTGGCTTGACCGACTTCTCGCAAGACCTCGGCAATTTCTTGCAAGATATGGTGAATCATTATCATAAAAATCGTCCATCGCTGGGGAATGTGTTGGATGCACTGGAATTCATCCGCACAGGCTTTAGTGCCACGTCTCGTCAAGATTTGAGCGAGGGGATGTTGCGTCTGGCGAAAACATTGGTCTTGCTGGGACAACAGCATCAATCGGAGAGTTCATCTCGTGCCACTCAAGGGCTATTGGAAGGCAGTCAGAATCCGAATAGTATCCTCGACATTTTCCGTGTGATTGCGGGTACGGTGGGAGGAGGTCGGGAGTTTCAGGCGACGATTCGCACGGATAAATCGGCGAATCCATTCCAACGGCGGAGTGGGGATGAATTGCTGGATATTTTGGATGTGAGCAATCGTTTCCTGCAAAGAACGATTAAGGTGACTCCCCCCGGCAAAGACATTCGGCTGAGTGGTAAAGCGATTCAAGATGAAATCGACAGTCAATTCAAACGCCTCGCGCCTCGCTATCAGGATTATGTCCGGAAGAACCTGCCACGTGATTTGCAACAATTGATTAATTTAATAGTAGAAGTGCATCAAACCGGGAACGAGCGCGCGCTTGAAGCTGATAGTAACCTCGCACGTAAGTTGGATGGTGGCGACCAGCAACCGAGTTCGGTGTTGGAATTGATGCGTTTGACATATGGGTACTTCACATAAATTGTTGGTCATTCGTCTTTAGTGATTGGTTTAACTGATTGTGAATCTCAGAGCGAAGGCGCAGGCGGTTTTTGAGATTCTGGTTGAGACCTATGGCGAACTACCTCTCTATGATTGCCCGGATAAATTAAAAGAACTTGTCCTAACGATGTTGTCGCATCGGACAACAAAGCAAGATGAACTCACGGCGTTTGAACGGATGTGGTCTGCGTATGGGAGTTGGGACGCTATCCAAAACTCCCCGACAGATGAGCTGGGCAAAACGCTGATGACGGTGCGCTTTCCAGAGCAGAAGGCACGGCATATACAGCAAGCTCTGCAACGGATTTATAACGAGCAGGGCGAGTATCGCATTGCGTTTTTGAAAGCGATGTCCACTGCGGAAGCTCTCGCGTGGTTGATGTCGTTGCCGGGTGTAGGAATTAAGACGGCAACATTGGTCTTGTTGTTCTGCTTTTATCGTCCGGTGTTGCCAGTGGATACGCATGTGCATCGGATTAGCTTGCGCGTGGGGTTGGTTCCTGAACAGACGACGGCGGATATGGCACATCAGAAGTTGTTGCAATTGTTTGAGCCTGACCCCTTGACTCTTTACAATTTTCACAAGGCGATGTTGAAGCATGGGCAAACCTTATGTACCTATTATGACCCGAAGTGTGAGGCGTGTCCCTTAGCTTCAATTTGTGATTATGTAAATCCACCGGAAGAGAAGCAGTTGCGGTTGTTTTGAGGAAATAAGTTGTTGGTTTTTAGTGATTAGTTGTTAGTGTAATGAAATGGAAATGCATATGACCGTTAATCGTATCCCGCTGGCGGAGCGTATTCGTCCCCAAACGCTTGATGAACTGATTGGTCAACCGCATCTGATTGGTGAGGGGAAGCCATTGCGTCTAGCGATTGAGCAGGGGAATATCCCATCCATGATTTTGTGGGGTCCGCCTGGAGTGGGGAAGACTACACTAGCGCGCATCTTGGCGGATGCGAGTCCACATCCGTTTTTTGCCTTGTCGGCTGTGTCGGCAGGGAAGGCGGAAGTACGGCAGGTGATTGCACAGGCACAACCAAAGCGGGATTTGTTTTCACAGGATGAAGCAGGTGGGGCGATTCTGTTTTTAGACGAAATTCATCGCTTCAATAAAGCCCAACAAGATTTTTTGCTCCCCTATGTTGAGGACGGGACGATTACACTGATTGGTGCGACGACGGAAAATCCGAGTTTTGAAGTCATTTCAGCGTTGTTATCACGGGTGCAGGTGTTTGTCTTGAATGAGTTGTCTGCAGATGAATTAGGGCAGATTGTCGAGCGCGCTGTGAACGCCTTGAATGTGTCGGTAGAAGATGATGCCATCGACTTCCTGAGTAAGTATGCCAATGGGGACGCACGGGCGGCGTTGAATCTGCTGGAAAATGCGGAGCGTCTATATGCCGAAGCGGATGGCGAAATCACAGTGGAACGCTTGAAAGATACGCTTCAATCGAAACACTTGCGTTATGACAAGGCGGGTGAGGAACATTACAACACGATTAGCGCGTTTATCAAGTCGATGCGGGCGAGTGATGCTGATGCGACCTTGTACTATCTGGCGCGGATGATTGATTCCGGCGAAGACCCCAAGTTCATCGCTCGACGGATGGTCATTTTTGCCAGTGAAGATATTGGGATGGCGTTGCCGACGGCGTTGGTGGTGGCGAATGAGGTGTTCCGTGCAGTGGAGACAATCGGCTTGCCAGAATGTCAGTACAATCTGGCGCATGGCGCGGTGTATATGGCGACTGCACCGAAAGACCGTTCGGCGGGGGATGCTTATTGGCAAGCAGTGGATGATGTGCAACGGCACGGGAATTTGCCGATTCCGATGGAATTGCGGAATGCGCCGACGAAGCTGATGAAAGAACTGGGCTATGGGAAGCACGACGAGTCTCAGCAACGGGATAACTTGCTCCCTGATAAGTTGAATAGCAAACGCTATTACACGCCGTAAGCTCCTTGCTTGATTATTGAGGTTTCTAAATCCCCAGAAAGTTCATTACTATACAGCCTGTTTGTATGAATCATCACGGATGGGATCAAACGGGTTGAGTGACAAAACATATCGTTGGTTGCTGGGCATTCTTATTCTTCTACACTTTGGCATCTTATTGTTGTATGCCAGTGAGATGATTCCCCAAGATTTTAAGCATCCAGATTATCGTTATCGCTTTCATCATGGGGGCGATGAAGATGGCTATTATTTGCAAATCATTGGTTTGACGACAGGTGAGTTTGTCCCAACAAAGTACCCTATGGGTTTTGCTATTCTCTCTTTGCCCTTTGCCTATCTTTTTCCGCATGAGTCCGCCCAAGACTTGATTGAACCGATTGCTCTTTTCTGGTCTGTGGTGATGTTTCCGATTGGACAGCTGATGTTGGCGTGGTTGGTGAATCGAATCAGCCAGTATAAAAGGCTCGCCATCGGCGCGGTGTTTATCTGGACGATGTTGCCTCTGGTCGTGTGGTTGCCTTTGTATGTGTTGTGGAATTCAGTCGTGGCGGAGACATACAGTGTGCATTTGATATGGGCGCAGATGCTCTCCGATGGTCCGGCGGCGTTCTTTACCATACTTGCGTTTGTCATTTATT
>JANQRM010000405.1 GCA_028284565.1 Anaerolineae bacterium
GTTCTATATCTCGCCCGATTTACGAGACCAAGTGGTCACTGCCGAGATTCATGCGGATGTCATGGGAAGCGACCACTGTCCAATTAGTCTGACTTTGAAATAGCAAAAACCTCACGATTCCGACAAGACATTGGAAACTGCCAATCGTCGGATAGCCATCACCAAGTCCGCTTCAGATACCTCTGTGGCGGATTGTTGCCTTTTGGCATCAATGTCAGCGGGGACGTGGCTTGGGTGGACGGGGACGGCGTGGCGGTCTGGGCTTTCTGGGTGGTTTCGGTTTTGGGGGTTTGGGACGACCCGGTTTGCCAGCGTTTTCTGTACTTTTGGACATAGGTGGTTCTCCTTGTCTCAACGATCATGTCTAGTATAGACAACACACAGCTACAACTTGTTCAGACTTTGTAAACTGTCTGTAAATTGTGGTCAAATGGGATTAGACCGATGGGTGACGAATGGTTACAATAGCCCCCGTCGAATAACTTCTGGAGGAAGAAGAATGAGTGATTTTAATCAACAAGTGATTGAAGAATTTCGTGCAAATGAGGGCAAGGTCGGCGGATACTTTGAAAGCCAAACCGTCCTCTTGCTTCACACGACAGGTGCAAAGAGTGGCTTAGCGCGCATCAATCCTGTCGTCACCGTGAAAGATGGAGACCGTTATGTGATTGTTGCCTCGAAAGGAGGTGCGCCCAAGCATCCTGATTGGTATCATAATGTCGTCGCTAGTTCTGAAGTCAGCGTCGAAGTCGGCATAGAACAATTCGATGCGATTGCCACCATCACCGAAGAGCCAGAACGCACCGAACTCTATTCCCAAATGGAAGCCACCAACCCCGCTTTTACGGAATATAAAAGCAAGACAGATCGCGTGATTCCCGTGATTACCTTGTCACGGAAGTAGCCTTTGCCTTGAGTAGCCGAGCCTGTCTGCGACGACGGATGCGTCTGAGTCTGCGCCAATAACCACGACGGGTTCTACGTAACATGCCTCATACTCCTTTGCTTGCGTTTCGCTTAATCAATAGCCTAAGCCAAACTTACAATCAGAGTGTGAGGCATCTGTAAACTTGCTGTAAATATTATTAGAAATAAACTTCGAGCGTTTGACACTTCATTATATGCCCCTTATAATTTATACAGAACACTTGAGCTATCATATCATTTCCACAATTTTGTTGACCAATGAGTGTTCAAGTTTCTGCAAGATACACTTCAATGGGCTATAATTTAGTATCCATAATTTCATCAACTGTTTAGAAATGCATTCGCGTCAGTAGGAGTTAATCGCTTGAGCAACCCAAAGCAGGTTTTAACATCACCAGATGAGCTAAAATCTGTAAAAGATGTTACCAAATCAACTCAAATCCCAAAGAAATGGCTAAATAAAATCCATCTTGATGATTGTATCAAAGTTATGGATAAGCTACCTGCTAATTCCATTGGGTTGATTGTTACCAGTCCACCCTATAACCTGAGAAACAGTACAGGTAATGGTATGAAGGATGGGCGAGGAGGCAAATGGGAAAATGCCAAGCTCCTCAACGGTTATGCAACAACTGGGGATAATATGCCACATAAGGAATATGTAGCGTGGCAGAAAAATTGTCTGCATTCTATGATGCGAATTCTATCCGATGATGGAGCGATATTTTATAATCATAAATGGCGTGTACAACGCGGGCTGTTGCAAGATCGTCAGGACATTGTAGGAGAATTTCCAGTACGCCAAATCATCATCTGGCAACGAAATGGCGGTATTAACTTCAATCCCGGTTATTTTCTTCCAACCTATGAGGTCATCTATTTAATCTGTAAACCTAAGTTCAAATTGGCACCCAAAGCTAATGCTCATGGCGATGTTTGGAGTATTCCGCAGGTCAAAAACAACCCACACCCTGCACCTTTCCCCGTCGAACTTGTACAACGCTGTGTTGAATCTACAACAGCACCCGTTGTTCTTGATCCCTTTATGGGGTCAGGAAGTACTGCAATCGCGGCAGAAGCCAGTAACCGTGATTGGATAGGGATTGAAATCTCAAAAGACTATCGAGATATGGCGAATAAACGGATTCGGGCGGAAAGAAAGCTACGCAAAAAGTGACGGATATTCCTCAAGTCTTGCCTCCAAAAAACAAAAAAGAACTTTTTGAACGATTACATGAGATTATCATGCATGGCACATTTGAAATGCCCCAAAAATACTCGGGAACGGGTGCGCCCGGTGTTTATCTTGAACATCTCTTAGGATTAACAACTGGGAATAAAGATATTCCTGATTCTCTTGGTTGGGAATTGAAATACTACACGCCGAAAACCCATCTGATTTCTTTATTCCACAAAGAACCTCAACCAAGTGGAATTGTTAAACAGATGGTACATGAGTATGGTTGGAAAGACTCTAAAGGACGGTTGAGTTTCAGACACACTATTGCTGGAAAGTCAGACCGATTTCAAGTTAGTAGCAATTCAGGACGCTTACTTGTCAAGCCATTATCTGGCAAGGGTCCTATCGCCTACTGGACAGATGATGACCTGTTGAGTGCCGCCGGAGCCAAATTACACCGTTTGGTATTGGTCAGAGGTGAGAGACGAGGACAAAAAGTAACTTATGATAGGATTGAAACTTACGAGAGCCTTCAATTAACTCACTTTATTTTAGAATTAGTCAGTGGAACAATTAGGATTGATTTTGATGCGCGTGAGAGTAAACCCGGTAGTGTCGGTTTAAGAAACCACGGCACAAAATTTAGAGTAGCTCCAAATGATGTTTGTCGTTTGTATGGGAAAAAAAGAACGAATTAGCTGATACAAATCTCATTTAATTGACCAATACCATTGCTGTAAAAGAGATAGGTTTAGTTCAAACCTATCTCTATCATATTGAATTTAGACATGCAGTATCGGTGTGTAATTGGCAATTTCATGATTTGTTGTCGCCAAGTCATCATAACTCAAATCACGCAAGCGACGCTTCCCGCACATGCGCGCAAACTCCTGCATCTGGAAGGTCATCGACTCGAAGAAGTTCGCCAATCGTGTCGCTGAGGTCTCTGTATCGAAGCGGTCTCGTAAATCCATCCGCTGAGTCGCAATCCCCACCGGACAATTGTTACTGCTACACGCCCGATATTGCTGGCAACCAATCGCCATCATCGCCGCCGTTGCCAATGCTACAGCATCCGCACCCAAGGCAATCGCCTTCGCCACATCTGCACCCGTTCGGAAGCCACCCGTCGCCAACAAGCTAATATCCTTGATGCCATGATCGTCCAGCCACTTGCGCGCCCGTGGTAAGGCAAACACCGTCGGCACACAGATATTATCCTTCACATGCTGACCCGCCGCGCCTGTCCCCC
>JANQRM010000407.1 GCA_028284565.1 Anaerolineae bacterium
TTCGATAACTATGCCAGCCAACGGAATTCTGCTTTAGAGGCAGTGCGTGATAGCACCGATTGGGTGTTGTTTATTGATGCTGATGAGCGAGTCTCCCCCGAATTAGCGAATGAAATCCAGCAAGCTATTCAGTATACAGACAAAGTTGGCTGGGATATTCCACGCCATAACTATATTTTTGGCAAATTGACCAAAGGAGCCGGTTGGTATCCAGACTATCAAACACGTTTATTGAGGGTCGATTCGGCGCAATATGATCCAGAACGGCAGGTACATGAATTGGTCATTTTAGAGGGTGAGAAGGGGCAGTTAGACCATCCACTCATTCACTACAATTATCGAGATGTAGCACACTTTCTTAATAAACAGCGACGCTATACGGCTTATGATGCATCAATCTGGTTTAAGGAGGGGATACGTCCCAAACCCCAAAACTATATCTTGCAACCCCTCCGACATTTTTGGTGGCGATTTGTCGCACTCAAGGGCTATCAAGATGGCTTTCATGGTTTCCGACTAAGTGCAATGATGGCTTGGTATGAATTTCGGAAGTATGTGTTATTACAGCGTTTGTGGAAAGAAAAAGCGTGACTGTGTAGCCACGCTTATCTTAAGGACTAATTGCCATTGGCATTCTGTGGAACTAGTACGCCATATCCTCCATGTTCTCGACGATAGAGGACATTTACCCCATTGGTATCCGCATTGTAGAACATGAAGAAATCGTGTTGGAGTAGTTCCATCTGCTGGATGGCTTCTTCTTCGTTCATCGGAGCCATCACCACTTCTTTGCGTCGAACAATTTCCGGTTCTTCATACTCAATTTGAGGTTCGGTTGTTTCAAGGACTTCTGGGATTGCTTCTGCAAATTCGACCTCTTCGTAGCTAGCAACATATCGTTCACGTAGACGTTTACTCTTGGGTTTTTCCTTGAAGCGACGGATTTGACGATAAATCTTATCCACTGCCTTGTTGATTGCTACTTTGACGCTATCACGATCCGAGATATTGACCTTGACTTCTGAACGTAGAATGGCTCCACGTCCGTGCCGAAGGGTAATTTGTGCAATGGCAAGGTCTGCGCCTCGTTTCGTTTTTTGAATCGCTATATCTAACTTGACATTTTGAATATTTGGTAAGTAGCGGTCGAGTTTGGTCAACTTATCACGCGCGAAATCATCAATATCCTCCGTGACCTTCACATCACGTCCAGTAATTTTGATGTCCATCTACATACTCCTTTCAAAATGAATAAGCATTAATTCGGCTTTGCCATGCTGACGGTTATTCCATAAACATGACTTGCCCCATTTGCTACGATAGCACTGGCGCAGGCTCGTAGGGTCGAACCTGTCGTCAATACGTCATCAATCAGTAAAATAGCCTTTCTGTTGATAATTTCAGAATTTGCTTCAAATGCGCCTTCCACATTCTTTTGGCGTTCTTGCTGGGTCAATCCAACTTGAGAAGGGGTATCTCTCCATCGTGTTACAGCTGAGGGGAAACAAGGAATTTCCCGCTTAGTACTTACAACATTTGCAATGAGTTCGGCTTGGTTGTACCTACGGAACTTCAAACGCTCCAGATGAAGAGGAACAGGCACAATTATATCGAGTGCCCAATCTAATTGCTCAAGAGCTTGTGCAATACGGTTGCCAAGAGCTTCAGCTAAGGATTCCACATGATCATATTTGAGGCCTTTTACTGCGTCTGCTAGCCGTCCTTCATGGATACCTGTTGAGGATAACCCCCGAAATTCTGGATGCTCAGTAACATGTAGTCGTAGCGATACTAAATCTAATTCAGCTTGACAGCTTTCACACCACTGCGTATCGACTCGTCCACAACCCGCACACTGCGGTGGAAATATCAAGTCAACCACTGGAGAAAAAATATGTTTTTGGATAGATGCAACAAGCCCAGAACCATACCGGGCTTGCAATTGATTATCAACCATTATTCACTTGTGTTAGCGGGTGAGTAGTTCGGCTAAATCAATCCTTGACTGGCAACATCCATCAATTGAATGACTGCTGGTCCTAATAATACGATCCACAGAGATGGGAAAATCAATAGAACCATCGGGATCATCATCTTTACAGGAGCCTGTTGTGCTTTTTCTTGGGCGCGTTGACGGCGTTTTACACGCATTTGGTCGGATTGCACACGGAGGATAGATGACATACTCACACCAAGTTGTTCTGCTTGAATGATGGCGGCGGTAAAAGCGTTGACATCGGGTACATCCATGCGGTCTGACATATGTTTGAGTGCGTCACGCCGTAATTTACCCAACTGGATTTCTTTGAGTACCCGTCCAAAAGCGAGTGCCAGTTCGTTATCCCACTTTTCGTAGACTTTCCCCATTGCGGCATCAAAACCCAAACCAGCTTCCACACAAATCACCAAAAGGTCCAATGCATCAGGGAGAGCTTTAACGATGTTCTCTTGCCGTTTCCTAATTTTGCTTCGTAACGATAGTAATGGGAAATAGTAGCCTAATGCGACCCCGATAGCCACATAAAGAATGCCCGGCATCGGGTTTTCTCCAATGACAACAAAGGTAATTACTATCGCAATAATACCGAAAAGGACGGTGAAGATAATGCGGGTCAAGAAAAACTGAGTTGGGTCAGTTGTTTGTCCGGCAAGTTCAAGTGAGCGACGAGTTGATTCCAGCTGACTCTGAGGCGTAAATTTCGCCGTTAGTTTTGCTAATCGGTCAATTAGTGGGATAATCACCCGATCCCGAAATGAGAGAGACAACTCGATGTCTTGCAAGGAGTCCGGTATCTCCGTCATGGTATCATAGGTAGCGAGACGGTCTTGTAAGGGATCGACACGACGCTCTTCACGTGTTCCCATATAGACTAAGATTCCTACAACTAGCAGGAGAACAATACCACCAATTGGAATAATAAGTTGTTCCATTGATTTAAGCTCCGTTAAATCTCGATATCAACGATTTTTTGAATGATCGCCGCCCCAATGCCAATCAGCGCGAGTCCTGCTCCTAGCATGGGCCATCCACAGGCACGATTCTCAAACATTTGTCCCATATAGCCGGGACTAATGGTATTGAGGAACAAAGCCAGAATGATCGGCAAGAAACTGATGAGATAGCCTGTAATCCGTCCTTGCGAGGTTAATACACGTATCTCACCTTTGAGTTTGATGCGTTCACGAACTGTATGTCCGATAACTTCCAAGATTTCTGCCAGATTACCACCGACTTCACGTTGAATATTCACAGCGGTAATCACAAGATCAAGGTCGTCACTGTCGACCCGTTCTAACAAGTGTTCAAGGGCGTCTGGCATATCAATCCCGATTTGGACCTCTTGAACAACCCGTTGGAATTCGGTTTTGGTGGGCTCTGATGCATCTTGAGCGATTGCCTCCATCGCTTGAAGCACACTATAACCAGAACGCAACCCGTTGACCCAAAGTCCTAAGGTATCGGGCAATTGGGATTCAAAAGCAATCAGACGCTGACTGATTGTGCGATTAACCCAGATACGTGGGGCAAAAAAGCCAACAAAGGTAAACACAGCTACTAAAACAGGGTCGCCTGCTGTGGCTAACCATGAGAGACCAAACCCACCCGCGGCGGCACCAAATTGTAGCAACCAAAACTCGGCGACAGTGATTTTTAGATTAGCTCTCGCTAGTTTGGTTTTCCAAGTCTTGCCAAACTCACGCTCAGAGAGGATGTTGTTCAGTGGATTAAGGAGTTGTCTTCCATCGACTAAACCCCCACCAGCTTCTTCCTCGTCTCCTTCACTATCGGCTTCCTCAATGGCGAAAAAGGACTCGGCTTCCGCCTCTTCTGCCCGCATGATACGTTGCTCAACAAGGTTTTCCTCTGAACGTGTTAAGAAAACCCCGACAAGGATAATCACAAGGGCAATCACACCAGAAATTGCTAAAATACCAACTTCCATCGACAAATTCTCCAATACTTCCCATATAACTTATTGTAGAGTGTTTTTTCACTCTACGTCAATAAGCTAGGAGAGAAGTCCTAATAACAATTTTAGCGACGTTGACCCAAGCCAAAGACGGATGGTGGCAAGTTGATGCCAGCTTCTTCAATACGGTCAATGAATTTCGGACGCAAGCCTGTTGCGCGAATCCGCCCAACGATTTTCCCTTTTTCAAAGGAAGTCTGTTCAAATTCAAAGATATCACTCATGGTAATCATTTCACCTTCCATCCCTTGCACCTCAGTGATGTGGGTGACTTTACGACTTCCATCCCGCATACGCGATTGTTGGCAAATACCATCGACAGCACTTGCAATCTGCTCCCGAATAGCACGGACGGGCAAATCCATCCCTGCCATGAGGCACATGACCTCTAGACGAGAAATCGTATCACGAGGGGAGTTGGAGTGTAATGTAGTTAGCGAACCATCATGGCCGGTGTTCATTGCTTGAAGCATATCAAGGGCTTCACCACCACGACATTCTCCAACAACAATTCGTTCTGGACGCATACGCAAACAGTTCACGACCAAGTCTTGAATAGTGATTTGCCCCTTACCTTCGATGTTGGGTGGGCGACTTTCTAGGGTGACTACATGCTCCTGTTGAAGTTGAAGTTCAGCCGCATTTTCTACGGTGATAATACGCTCGTCATTTGGGATAAAACTGGAAAGCACGTTGAGGAGTGTTGTTTTACCAGAACCTGTACCGCCTGCTACAATCATATTCAGACGAGCAATTACACATGACCGTAAGAACTCTGCAATGCCTTCGGTCATCGAGCCAAAACGAATTAAATCTTGGATACCGAGAGGCGTAGAGGAGAACTTCCGAATGGTAATGGTCGGTCCGCACAATGCAATGGGGCGGATGACGACATTCACACGTGAACCATCGGGTAGACGTGCATCAACAAGCGGGGAACTTTCATCTACGCGACGACCCAAAGGTGCAACGATACGGTCAATAATCCGCAGGACATGCTCATCATTGTCAAAGGTGACACTCGCACGAGACAAATGCCCCTTACGTTCCACAAAAACGTTTTTGGGACCATTGACCATGATTTCGGTAATGGCTTCTTCTTGGAGCAATATTTCCAAGGGACCAAAACCGATAATCTCTGCAACTGTGACCTCAAAGAGACGTTGCCGTTCGGGTTTGGCAAGCACCATATTTTCTTCTGTTAGGATAGCGTTGAACAACTCTTGAATCTGACGACGGACTTCATCTTTACGACTCATATCCATCGTAGGGTCAATTTCAGAGAGTAGCTTGTTTTGAATGCGGGATTTGAGGTCAGCATAATCTGCACCTTTTGAATTCCGCCCGCGATCGCGGTTAGCGACAGCTTGATTACGGGAACGTTCTTCCCGCCGTCCATCGTCACCGCCACCATCGTCTGGACGTTTGCCTCCACCGCCACCTTTTTTGTTAATCCGATCTAATAACGACATACGATACCTTATCCTTCACTAAGCTAATTTCTGAAACTATCTGCCGAACAAGCGTAAGCCCCGTTTTTCATTGGACTCATCGTCTTCTTGTTCATTTACCTCTTCACCCATCAGTGAGCGAAACAAATTATCGGAAAGGTCAATATACTGCCTAATAGGGGGTTTGTTCTGATCACGGTCTGATGCAATGACCGGAACCCCTTTATTAATCGCACTTAAAATGATTCGTTCATCAACTGCTGGAATTTGAGCATAGACCGGACGTTTGAGCCAGTTTTGGATGCGTTCACCCGAAATCGTAGCTTGTTTGCGTCCGCGCTCTTCACTTGCACGGTTGATCACCACACTCACTTTTTCTGGAGGATAACCCAATTGGTCGAAGAGATGGAGTACACGACGCGAGTTGTTAATAGATGGCAAGGTCGGATTCGTAATTAAG
>JANQRM010000427.1 GCA_028284565.1 Anaerolineae bacterium
TCAAAAGCGGCGAATTCCAATTCGCGCAAAGGCTGAATAAGCTATCACCGGCATCCAAACGATGCTCCAGCATCCCTTCTAAATGTGGAAATTCGTCAATGATTGGCAAGATGGAATCCGGTGTCGCAAAGGGAATCTCCTCACTACATTGCACCGAGAAATACATCCCCCAACTGATGAAGAGCAGATTCGCTTGGTCACGGAAGCCTTTTCTCACCGCCTCGTTGAAATCGCCTTCTGCCATCGCATGAATCAGACGCGGAATCTCGACAATATCATCCAGCCCATACAACCAGCCAAACGTCCAATCGTAAATACGATAGCCATTCACAACGACATTCACCCTGCCAATATTGGGAATCACCACGCGCATTCTACGCGGATTCTCATTCAATTCATCATAAAGCGTCCTAAATTCATTCTCCAAATCAGGATAGGCATTATTGCAATTCGCATCGGCACGGCAGGCATCGAATAGCACACCCAACGCCCGTTCACCGCCCAATAATGACCCAGTGTACAAATCCACTTGTGGCGGATAGACCGAATCGAGTATCACGCTCCGTAGTCCAGCGGGTCGGTCACGCATGATAGTTAAGGCGAGCCGTGTGCCATACGACCCACCCCAGATATTGTAGGACTCATAACCCAATGCCAAACGCAAATCAGCAATATCTTGGGCATTCTGTGCGCTGGTATAGAAAGAGGTATCAATCCCATTCCGTGCAATATGGTCATAACAGTCGTTCAACCCATCCAGCATAATATCCGTTTCATATCGCTCATCCTCAATGGACGACCCTGCCATCTCCTGAAAACGTTCCCACAGATTGCCACAGAACAACGACGGGCGAGATAAGCCCGTTCCCCGCTGGTCAACCAGAATCACATCTCGGTGTTCAGCAAAGGGCGCAAAACGGGTTTGGAAAACACTATTAAACCAATTGACGATACTCCCACCGGGTCCACCCACGAGGTAAATCAGGGGATCAGGTGCAGGATTGTTACTCGCGCTCTTCACCACAGCAAAGGCAATTTCAATCATCGGGCTATTGGGATTACTGCGGTCTTCAGGAACGAACATCGCCCCACATTCCGTCGTATAACCCCGCGGAGTCCGCATGCCACAAGTACGCATTTCAATATTGGGAACTTCGTTAAAGGCTTGCCCCACTACAGACAGATTTAATACGACAAAGACAAATCCCAACACACACAGCCCATGTTTCATGACACGCTCTTTTCACTCGATAGAATATGCCCATTATACGCCGTGACACCCTGTTTAGGTCAAATTGGACTTATGAGCAGATGTCAGAAATCAGATGAAAAGAGGTCAGCATTGAAATGATGAACCAAAAAGGACACCCGCTTGGATGCCCTTTGATATTACTTGATAGTTTATTAAGGTCTAGTCACCGCCGTTGACTGTGCCAGACGGGAGCTTTTCCTCTTGTTTGTGTCCGTTGCCAGTGCCTGCGCCAAAGCTCATGTTCTGGGCGAATTGTTGCACCATCTGAGTCAATTCCATCGGCAGGACAAACTTGGTGGAGGGACTATTCCCGATTTTACTGAGCATTTCCAGATATTGGAGTGCCATCGTCTTTTGGTCAATGTCTTTGGCTTGATTGTAAATCGCAGTGAGTGCCTGTGCATAACCCTCTGCACGCAGACGTTGGGCATCACGTTCACCCGTAGCCTCAAGGACTGCGGATTCCTTCAAGCCTTCAGAACGTAGGATAGCGGCTTGTTTTTCACCTTGCGCCACTGCAATTGCGGATTCACGTTCACCTTCGGCACGGGTCACTTGAGCGCGACGGTCACGTTCTGCACTCATTTGACGGTTCATCGCCTCTTGGATTTCACGCGGCGGTTCAATCTCGCGGATTTCCACGCTGGTGACTTTCATGCCCCAACGCTCAGTCGTTTCGTCCAATTTGACTCGCAGGATGTCATTAATTTGCTCACGCTTAGAAAGTACCGAGTCCAAATCAATATCACCAATCACCGCACGAAGTGTCGTGGTTGCCATATTCAGCGAAGCACGCACTACATGGTCAACCTTCAAGACGGAAAGCATTGGGTCAACAATGCGGTAGTAGACAAGGAAGTCAATCCCAATCGACGCATTGTCTTTGGTAATCGCGGTCTGTGCTGGAATATCCAAGAAGCGTTCACGCAAATCGACCTTATAGGCTTTCTCCAATAGCGGAATGACGAAAATCAAGCCGGGTCCGCGCGTGGCTTTATAACGCCCCAATTGCAGAATCACCAAACGTTCATATTCAGGAATGATACGAATAATCCGCGACAGCAGATAATAGATGACGACAAGCGCAACTACGATACCCGCTATCAGAATGACAGTACTATCTTCCATGAGAGACTCCTATTCTCATACCTATTTTCGATAAATGCGCTTAATCGTCGCGCTTTGCTTTTTCGACAACTAATTCCAGACCGTGTTGCTCCATCACCACCACAGGCGTACCGGCTTCAATACGGGAGGTACTCCGCACCGTCCAATTTTCGCCACGGACATAGGCAGTACCACGCGGGTCAACCAATGAAGTGATTTCGCCTCGTGCGCCCACCAAATCAGCATCCTTTTCAGAGAAGGATGCTTCCCGTAAACTTCGCATCATAGGGAGCAAAATGTAATGATGATACGCCCATGCCAAGCCAATCGTCGCCACAATCAACACAGGGGAAACGCTCATGCCATCAAACAGCACCAATGCACCTACGCCCTGTAAGATTAAGCCGAGTTCTGCCCACAATGCGCGTTCTGGTCGCACAAAGGGCAAGACAAAGAAGCCTGATACACCGATAATCATCAGCACCAATGCTAGCCAATTCGTCGGCATCTGCGTCAGCAAGAAGAGACTCCCGCCAACCAAGACCAACGAACCCAATTCTGGTAAGCCTGTGCCGGGGATATAGGCGCTGGTTACGCCCACCCACAGCCCGAAGATCAACAGTAGATAGATTAGATTAGGATTGTTGAGGAGAGATTCTAATAATAGTTCCATAGCATATCCCAACGGAATTTGTTTTCCATTTAAACATTATTATAACAGACTTTTGAATCAACTAACCCCCTAATGGTTAGGGGGTTGTCGTTAGATTCATGCAGGTTTTGGCGCAATCACGCGAAAATCAGGTGCAAATCACCAAATTCATGCCACAGATAACCTTCTGCTAGAGCTTGTTGATAGGTGTGCGCAATTTGCTCCCGACCAGCTAAGGCGGACAACATGGCTAGGTGAGTCGCTTCGGGTTCGTGCAAACCCGTCAACATACCATTGACTGACCGAATCTCATGCGATGGAGTAATGATCAGCTTAGTCCAGCCCTCTCCAGCATGAGTCACTCTATGCTTATCTGTCACTGTTTCTAGCGCACGAATCACTGTTGTGCCGACTGCCACGATTCGCTTCCCCTGTTGCCGTGCTGTGTTGAGTATCGAGGCTGTTTCGGGTGTTACACGATAGAATTCTTCATAAGGAGGTTCATGGTCTTCTAAGCTGGCAACCCCCGTGTGAAGAATCAGCGGTGCGATTTGTACGCCCTTAGCCACAAGTTGGGTGATGAGTTCAGCCGTAAAAGCCCGACCAGCCGATGGCATCTCTGCACTTCCCATCTCATTAGCATATACTGTTTGATAGTAATCTATCGGATAGCTCTCATGGACGTAGCTATAACGAATCGGGTAGCCATGTTTGTCGAGATAGTCGGCTAACGTCATTGGCAAATCCAATGTCGCAATCCATAAGCGTGTATGCCGATTATCCGTATTGCGTTCATGTGGATTATAAGGCACGTGTAAAGTCACACGTCCTTCATCTGGCAAAGTCAGCGATTCGCCTGCTTGTGCCGAATAGAATGGAGTCGTCGCATTCTCAGCAGGTTTACGCACTTCGACAATCCATTGGTTTGCGGGTAATTGAGTCGAGAGATGCAATTCCAAGTCTGTGCCATCCGCCCGTTGCGCGGACAATGCCGATTTCATCGTGCCACTTGTGTTAATGACAACCACATCCCCAGCATTCAGGTAATCGACTATCTGACGAAATTGAGTATGAATGATCGAGTCATCTTTGACATTAGAAACCATGAGTCGCACCTCATCCCGTGCCAATCCACGCACTTCGGGCGGCTCACTGGCTTCCAGATGAGACGGCAGTTCAAAATTCAGGTCTTTTGCTGAATTCAAGCACACCATTGAGGCAAAGGTATCGGCTGGTGAAGTCTGTTGGGCTAA
>JANQRM010000439.1 GCA_028284565.1 Anaerolineae bacterium
GCTTGTTCAATCGGGATTTGAATGGGCAAGTGTTGACCTTTAGCGTGGCAGACGGCGTGATTGTCGATGACCAAACGGGCAGTACATGGAATGTCTTCGGTACAGCAACGGCTGGCGAATTGGCTGGCAGTCAATTGACCCAGATTAACGCCTTCCCACATTTCTGGTTCGCATGGGCGGCATTTCATCCTGAGACCGAGATTTATGACTTTCAACCACCGAGTGAGGAGGAAATCGGTCGCTTAGACCTTGACCCTTTTCTGGGTAACCCTGACGCGCCTGTGACGATTATAGAGTATGGGGCATATGGTTGCCCCGCCTGTCGTTTTTGGCACGAGCAGGGAATCATCGACGACATCTTGAACGAATTCCCTGGACAAGTGAAGTTCATCTTCCGTGATATGCCCGTGATTATTCCGACATGGGATCGTCTAACCGCTGAACTCGCGCAATGCGCCTTAGATCAGGGGCAAGATCTTTTCTGGGAATATCATGATGTGTTATATACGGTTGCACGGCAGGGACAATCATCTCGTGATGAACTGATTGATATGGGGGGCTTTGCTGGCTTAGATACAGAAGCATTGCGCGCCTGTGCCGATAGTGGCATCCATGTCGAGACGGTTAATTATGACTTCAATCGGGGCAATCAAGCTGGCGTGCGTGGCACACCCACCTTCTTCGTGAATGGTGAGCAACTCTTCAACGCGCACCCTGATGTGTTGCGAGAAATGATTCGAGAAGCCCTCAACGCGCAGGGTGGATAATCCACAATCACAACATAAGGGCGGTTCAACTTTCACTTAATTCGACATCCCACCGCCCTTGTTCGTCTCTCCTGATATTGCATATCTTCATTCTCTATATCTCTATACTTTTTTCTTGGCGGACTCTGTGCCATGGCGGTTCGCAGGTTTATGCAACCTTTTCACTAACCTTCACGTATTGAGCAGTAGATACAGAAAATAATTTTAGGAGCTGGTCTTATGCAAAAATCAAAACGTGATGTTGAAATAATGGAATCGAGTCAGTCCTATCGTCCGCTTGCTATCCTGTTGATTACCATCGGTTTCGTATGGCTAGCTATCCAAAGTGGCTTGCTGTCCTTCGATACGATTGGCAACTTCTTTGGGAGCTTTGGCGAGTCGATGGGTGAATTCTTTGGTGGATTCGGTGAATCGATTGGCACTTTCTTCGGGAATATGGGCGAAGGCTTCGGCAACTTCTTTGGTAGTTTCGGCGAGAGCATCGGCGCATTCTTCAGCAACATTGATCTGTGGTTGCCTGTAGGATTCATCATTGTGGGCATCATCCTAATTTTCCGTGGATGGAATAACCAAGAGGAAGACGAATTTCTCTATTACAACGAGGATGAAGCATAATTCCTACGTCAAAACAAAAAAACATAAGCGAGTCAGCTAGACTCGCTTTTTGATTTACTGGATTCTATGAAACCTCTAAGGTTAAAATTCCGTATGAACCTATAAGGACGGTGTGCATCATGTTATAATATCCGTCACATAGAAGACAGAATAGAGGAGCCTTATATGGATATTGGTGGTTTAATCACCTTAATCGCCGTTGCATTCGGCGCGTTGGGGGTGTTGGGGATTGCCCTGACGTTCAGTCTTGCCTCACAGGGTCGTCCGGTACGGAGTGGTGTCATGCTCGCGCTGGTTGGTTTTGTTGTGGGTGGGATCTTGTTTTTGGTTAGTCTGGGTGTCTTGGTTGTGGGACCGACGGAACAAGCCGTTGTGTTTAACTCGCTCACAGGTGAATTGGAACAGCCACGTCGTTCCGGTTTCCATATCATCATCCCCGGCATTCAAACCGTGACGATTTACCCCATAAGTCAACAAAACTATACGATGTCGGACTCATCTGATGAGGGGAATGTCATTGGCTCGGATGCAGTGCGGGCGCGGTCTGTTGATGGGCAGGAAGTCCGTGTTGATGTTACGGTTATTTTCCGTATCGACGCATCGGGTGATAACATCAACATTGTCCATCGTGACTGGAGCAATGTTCCCGGTGGGTATACTGATGGACTGATTCGTCCGACGATTCGCAGTATTGTCCGGGATGTTGTCGCTACCTTTGAGGCTGAGCAAATCTATGGTGTGGACCGTACTACCATGCAAGCGGAGATTGACCGTCGCCTGACTGAAGTTCTGGAACCCCAAGGGTTTTTCGTTTCTGATGTCTTGGTACGTGACTTGAACTTCTCGGCACAATTTACGGATGCGATTGAACGCAAGCAAATCGAAGAGCAAGAATTGCAACGCGCCCAAACGGAAGCACAGCGGGTACGGACACAAGCGGAAGGTCGTGCGAATGCCGTTATCGAAGAAGCGCGTGGTGAAGCCGAAGCAGTTCTTATCCGCGCACAAGCCGATGCCGAAGCTTTGCGCTTGATTAGTGAGCAAATCGGCGCGAATCCGAACCTGATTCCTTACACCTATATCGAGAACTTGTCGGATAATGTGGAAATCGTGTTGCTCCCGTCGAACTCGCCCTTCTTGTTTGACTTGGACAGCTTCACAGCATTGGGTGAGGGATTTGTTGCACCAGAAGTTCCGCAAATCATTCCTACCGATACGCCTGATGACACGAGCGATGGTGGCTAATCAGCCTTAGCTCGGTAATCAACAGAAATAAAAGTCCCTCTTCACGCTTGAACAGAGCGAATATGGAGAGGGACTGTTGATTCAATGTGATGAAAGAGCGAGTTAGAGCGCACCAGTGCCAATACTACGGATAATGACTCCAGCCAGAATAGCAAATCCCCAGAGATAACTTGCCATCGCAGGACGCTTCTCGGCGGTGACTTCCACAAAGACAAAGAAGGGTAATGCCAGCACACTCGCCATACCATAGATGAGATGCACATCATCATGCGGACGTGCATTAAACAAAGCAAACATCATCAAGCCAAAGAGAGCTTCAATGAGTAGTGTGCCGACTACTACATAGACACCACGACGAAAATAGGGCGTGACATCCCCATTCCTCCGATACCGAATATAACCCGCTAGCACAAACATCCCGATAGCGACAATGAGGCTGAATCGACTCAAGTGAAAATGCAATTGGCGTAAGATGCTGAAGGGGTTGCTATCGCCATTCACGAGCGATTGCAAAACAACCAAGCCCATGAATACCACTACGAGGACAACCAAGCCGACATCCAAGCGTGTAACAGATAGAAAGCCGATTTTGCCATCGAATTCGGTATAGGGGCGGGTCTGCCTACGGATTTTGTTAGACATCGAATTCAGATTACAGAGGTCAGTTTTTCGACTGAGTCGATGTTTGGTTTCTCTTGACTTTTCACTTTCAGACTTTCTAACTTTTGTCACTCACGACCCAATTAATCCCCAACAGCAGTTGCTGGCATATCCTGTTTGCTAGCTGATTTGGTTTTTTGATGACTCGTTGCATAGAGGAAGCCAACGAAAATCAGAATTGCGCCCATCATCTCGCCAAAGTATTTATACGATGGGTCGCCGAGTCGTATCAATGCACCACTGAATGCTGGAAATAGACCACCGAGTGCAATCAACCAATTACCAATCACCCGATTTCGCATAATCTGCTTGCGTCGGAAAGCCCGTGCCGAGTAAATCGCACCACCAACGAGCAAGAGCGTTCCCCAGATATTCATAATCGGCGAGAAAAAGCGAACTGTACCCCGTGCGCTACCCATCATAATGCCTTCCCGAATCACGTTGCCATCCGCATCATGAAAATCGCGATAGATTGTCGTGATGTCAGAGCCGGGTTCCCATGCAGAGGCATTCATCTCCGTGAAAAAGAGCGTCCATGGGAGAGTCATCACCGCGACCAAAATCAATGCCATCTGGATATTTTTGGCTGTATTGCCACTGCGAATCAGCAGATAAGCGGTGCCTTGTCCTAGCCACGGGGCAACCATGAGAGCGCCAGACCAATACCACAAAGCAAAGAATAGCGGACTCCATGTGATAGCTAGAATTGCCTGACTGAGCGTACCCAGACAATACATGGCAAGACCGATACCCCAAGCGAGGGCATAAGGTCGTCGTCCAATCCACCAACGGCGCAAGACCATGACCGTAAAAATGGCGGTGACGATAGCCGTGATGGTTGAAAGAATGAAAGGGGTGGATAAGAAGGGCGATTCACTCACAATAATGCTCATTCGTTGCGAAATGTAGTTGAGCTTATCCTAACAGATTGTGGGGATTTTTCGAGAGAATCTTAGTCAAAATCTATAAAAATCTACCAAAACCTATGTCCAAAGCTCAGGAGGGAGATGGGTGATGCGATTCTGATAGACCAAGACAGGCTGGTCTTTATAGTAATCGACACGGGTGATGGCTGTATTGAAATGGACATAACCAAACACATGCGGATTGGCAGGCAATTGATTGAAAATCGCTTTTAGCAAAAGATCAAGAAAACCACCGTGAGTCACAAGGGCGATATGGTCAGCCGTTGAGCGACGTTCATGTAATGCAAGTGCCACTTTGATCGCCCGTTGCATCGACTCATATTGATGTTCAATGCTACGTTCAGGATTCCACCAGCCGTTTTCGGTGATCGTTTCTGGAATATGATAATCAGGGAATTGAGCTTGAATATCGGCACGGGTCAAGCCGGGGAAGCCTTCTTGTTTGCCATTCGTATGATGTAGAAATAAGCCACCTTTTTCATGAATCTCGATCCAGATTTTGGGCTGAAGATTGATGGCGTTAGCGATAGGTTGTGTGGTCAATAAGGTGCGGTGCATAGCACTGCAATAGAGATGCGTGATGGGATAGCCGTCAAGATTGGGGTTGTCATGTCCGTTGGCGAGATGTTGAGCCAATATCTCGGCTTGTTGGAAGCCAATGTCTGTCAGCGAAGGATCAGGTTTGCGTTGGGG
>JANQRM010000441.1 GCA_028284565.1 Anaerolineae bacterium
TCGTAGCGGAAAGAAATTATAAACCAACAAGCTAGGAGAAACCGATATGACAATAAAAGTCGCATTGATGGGTGCAGGTGGCAAGATGGGATGTCGCATCACCGATAACATGATGAAATGCCTCGACAAATACAAGATGGCATATGTGGAAATCAGCGAAGCCGGGATTGCCAATCTTTCTCAAAGAGGACTTTCTGTAACACCACAAGACGAGGCTTTGCAAGAGGCTGAAGTGGCCATCTTGGCGTTGCCAGATCGTTTGATTGGCAGAATTACGAAAGAGATCATTCCACTCCTCAAACCCGGCACAATGGTAATTAGCCTTGATCCTGCCGCCGCCTATGCTGAGGTCATTCCAATACGGAATGATTTGACCTATTTTGTTTCGCATCCTTGTCATCCACCACTATATCATGATGAGATTACTGACGAAGCGCGCACAGATTGGTTTGGTGGTGTGAAGGCAAAGCATCATATTGTGTCTGCATTGCACTACGGTCCCGAAGCCGATTGGGACAAGGGAGATAGGATTGCACGCGATATGTATGCACCAGTAATGAACAACTATCGTATTACGGTAGAGCAGATGGCGATTCTAGAACCTGCGCTGGCGGAAACATTTGCGGCAACCTGCGTCACAGCGATGAAAGAAGCCTATGATGAAGCGGTGAAGATGGGCGTGCCAGAAGAAGCTGCGTGGGCATTTCTCTCCGGGCATGTGCGGATCGAATTTGCTATTATCTTTGGGAAGGCGGGCTTTCCGTTTAGTGATGGAGCCAAGCTTGCAATCGAAAAAGCGTATAAGAAAATTTTTAAGCCAGACTGGAAAGAAAATATTATGAGTCTGGATGCGCTGAAGCAAAGTGTTGCTGAAATAACTGATAGCTTAGAAACATAATGTCGATCGCATACCAGCAGATTCTTGATTGCCTAGATGCCACCGCACAAAATTATCAGGTAATGGAGTTGCAGGATGATATCTGCGCCATTATCACTGAGCGTGGCGGACGATTGCTTGGACCATTCTATAAAAGAGGCAATAGTCTATTCTGGGTAAATGATGCCTTGCAAAGCCCCGACAAGTTCAAGGATTGGCTGGCTTCAGCCGACTGGAACATGGGTGGTGAGCGAATCTGGATTGCACCAGAAATTCAGTACAATATTGCTGACCGGAGCGACTTCTGGGGTTCGTATGATCTCCCTCCACAGATGGACCCAGGACATTACCAACTCGAAGCCTTTGAGGATAGCGTACAACTTCGCCAGCAATTGACACTCACAGCACATAATCTAGCGGACGGAGTTAAAACCCTACAAGTGACAATGCGCTTCCGGCAGGTTCGTGATCCACTTCAGCATCTTTCAACATACGAGAAACTGTTGGATGGGGTGATCTTTGCTGGATATGAGCAAAACGTGACCCTAAAAGAGACATCGTCTGATAATATCATGAGCGCATCGTGGAATCTCGTACAACTTAACCCTGGTGGCAGATTGCTGATCCCAGCGTCGCCTCAATTGGAATCGACTATCTACTTCGGTAATCCACCAGAAGATGCAGTTCGTGTCCAACAACGACATCTAAATATTCAGCTAGATGCCCAGAACCAATTTAAAGTCGGGTACAAAGCCGTTCATGTGTGTGGACGAATGGGTTATCTTAACCAAAAAGATGCAGATCGGTCGTGTTTGTTAGTACGGAGTTTCTACAATAATCCGTCATCAGTCTATGTAGAAGAGCCGCCAGATAAACCGGGGCAACAGGGCGATTCCATCCATGTTTATAATGGAGGCGGACAATTTGGTGCATTTGGAGAAATGGAATGTCAGGGACAGACAATCGGTGGTGAGACAGGACGTTCAAAGAGTATCGACAACTTCATCATGTGGGTTTATCTCGGTCCTCTAGCATCTATCGAAGCCATTGCCAATCACTTGCTTGGAATAGGATAGAGACTGTGAGCAGGTTAGGAATCGGGACGTACGCATTCGCTTGGTCGATTGGAGTACCAGGATATCCAGAGCTATCACAAAAGATGGATGCCTTTAATTTCGTTCAGCAGTGTGCAGACCTAGGGGTTAAGCTAGTTCAAATTGCGGACAATATACCACTTCATGAAATGTCTCCTATCATAGTTGATGAATTGTATACCAAAACGACTGAATTGGGCATCGCGGTAGAGGTAGGAACAAGAGGAATCGCCCACGAGCATCTGCGTAAATATCTTGATATTGCACGACAATTCGACTCGCCAATTTTGCGGGTAGTCGTCGATACGTCAGACCATCACCCTAATCCATCAGAAATCATTCAAACACTGCGGGACATGATGCCAGAGTTTGAACAAAGTGGCATTATCCTAGCTATCGAAAATCACGACCGTTTCCAAGCGCAAACCTTGGTACACATGATCGATCAGATTGGTAGTGATTATGTTGGCATTTGCCTTGACACAGTAAATTCATTCGGCGCGCTGGAAGGTCCAGAAATTGTGATAGAAACACTAGGACCCTATGTTGTAAACTTGCATGTGAAAGATTTTTTCATTAAGCGTTTCGATCACAATATGGGCTTCACACTGTATGGTACACCAGCTGGCAAAGGCATGTTAAACCTACCTTGGTTGATATCGAGGCTCAAGGATTTTGGACGGAATTATAATGCGATTTTAGAACTGTGGCCCGCCCCAGAAGCAAATATGCACGCGACGGTGGAAAAAGAGCTCGCATGGGCACAGGAAAGTGTCGGCTATTTGCGAAGATGGTTTCAAGATTGACGATTCACTTTAGTAGGGATGAATGATTATGGTGTACACAATAGGTATTGATTTTGGCACCTTGTCTGGACGGGCGGTCTTGGTGGATACACGCGATGGCAGGGAGGTTGCCACTGCTGTGGTCGATTATCCTCATGGAGTCATCGATCAACACCTGCCGAACAGTCAACAGCCGCTTCCGCCCGATTGGGCATTGCAACACCCGCAAGATTATTTAGATGTCTTCCGCCAAACCGTTCCAGCTGTTCTGAAGCAAAGTGGGGTCGATCCCGATGCCGTAGTGGGCATCGGGATCGACTTTACTGCCAGTTCACCGATGCCGGTCAAAGCGGACGGCACCGCACTTTGTTTAATAGACGAATTTAAAGCGGAACCCCATGCTTATGTCAAACTATGGAAGCACCACGCCGCCCAACCACAGGCAGATCGTATTAACGAAACCGCGCGTCAAATGGAGCAGTCGTGGTTGAATCGCTATGGCGGAAAAATTTCGTCGGAGTGGTTCTTTAGCAAGTTGTTACAGATAATTGATGAAGCACCGCATGTCTATCAGGCAATGGACAAGTTTATCGAGGCGGCAGATTGGGTAATCTGGCAACTAACCGGTGTAGAAACACGGAACACCTGTACAGCTGGCTATAAGGCGATGGTACAGGAGGGCTATTTTCCGCCACGCGAATACTTCGCCGCCCTCCATCCCGATTTTGGAGGTGTGGTGGATGACAAGGTCGGACGCGAATTTGCCCAACTTGGCGAGAAAGCAGGTGGATTAACCGAAGCGATGGCACAGCAAATGGGCTTGAATGCAGGGATTGCAGTGGCGGTTGCTAACGTTGATGCTCATGTTACCGCCCCTGCCGTCAAAGCCACCAAGCCGGGTGTGATGGTGATGATTATGGGGACATCCACTTGTCATATCATGTCGGGTGACTCTCTAACAGAGGTCGATGGCATGTGTGGCGTGGTGATGGGAGGGATCATTCCCGGTCTATATGGCTACGAAGCCGGTCAGAGTGGTGTTGGAGACATCTTCGCTTGGTTCGTCGATCATGCAGTTCCCCCAGCATATCAAGAGGCGGCAAATATGGCTGGAATGGACTTGCACCGTTATCTCGAACAAGAAGCCGCCAAACAGCAACCGGGCGAGCATGGCTTAATTGCACTTGATTGGTGGAATGGGAATCGTTCGACACTGGTAGATGTAGACTTGAGTGGCTTGTTAATTGGGGCGACCCTCGCGACTCGTGCGCCCGACATCTACCGAGCGTTAATTGAAGCCACGGCTTTTGGCACAAGGGAAATCATCGAAGCGTTTGAAGCGCAAGGGGTAGCCGTTAACGAACTCATTGCCGCAGGAGGCTTACCAGAGAAAAATGCACTCCTGCGACAGATTTATGCGGACGTAACTGGACGTTCCTTTAAGCTCTCTGGCTCGGCGCAAGCTCCTGCCCTTGGCTCAGCAATACACGCCGCGGTTGCTGCTGGTATCTATCCAAATATCCAAGTCGCCGCCGACAAGATGGGCAAACTGAAGGCAGACGTTGTGAATCCGATTCCCGAACATCAGGTTGTCTACGATCAACTCTTTGCCGAATACAAGACACTATACGATTACTTTGGTCGAGGCACGAATGATGCCATGAAACGCTTGAAACAACTCAAGTTGGAAGTGAGGGGAGTAGCTTCATGAAGTTACATGATCTCCGTGAAGAGGTCTGTCGTCTGCACATCGAACTTCCCAAGAACCATCTGGTTGCATGGACAAGTGGGAACATCAGTGCGCGAGATGAGGCAAGTGGTCTGGTCGTTATCAAACCAAGTGGGGTGAAATTCGCTGATTTGACACCAGAGAAGATGGTCATCGTGGATGCAAAAGGAACGTTGGTCGACGGCAACCACAAACCCTCCTCCGACACTGCATCACATTGCTATATTTATCGTCATAT
>JANQRM010000453.1 GCA_028284565.1 Anaerolineae bacterium
AAACTGACCCGCCACCGGACGGACAAGAGAATGAAATCATCGAAGTCGGCATTTGTCTGTTTGATGTGGATGATCACCAACTGTCGGATAAGCGGAGTATATTTGTCAAACCCGTAAATTCGGTGGTTAGTCCCTTCTGTACGAAGTTGACGACGATTACGCAAGAACAGGTTGATAGTGAAGGTATTGATTACACTGATGCTTGTAACATCCTCCTCAAAGAGTACAAGACCAAAGAACGGTTGTGGCTGAGTTGGGGCTTCTATGACCAAAGCATGTTCCGTGAACAGAGCAAAAAGCGCGGTGTGAAGTATCCCTTTGGCAAGAAGCATGTCAACCTGAAACGGGTGTTTGCGGATTTGAACGGGGGCAATCGTGTGGGCATGGCACGAGCGATGAAAATCGCCAACCTTGAACTGGAAGGGGTGCATCATCGGGGGGATGACGACGCATGGAATATCGCGCGGATATTACGCTATTTGATAGAAACGCACGGACAGGGTATCTTAGCCAAGTATTGGTAGAATACAGTTATTGGTTGTAGGTTATGAGTTCTTAGTGATTTTGCAAAAACGCGGACGATGGATATGCAAAGACAAGTCGCAGATGGATTAATCTTACGGTCTTTGAGTGAAGGTGTGGCGAGTGACCGTGATAATCTGGCACAGTTTTACATCGACGTGTATGGAGAAGATGGGGACGATGCCACCGATGCTTTGGGGGAATGGTCGCTGGATTTGATGTCAGGCAAGCACCCCACCACCAGCTTGGATGATATCTGGGTGGTTGTTGACCCTGCAGAAGGCGATAAAATTGTCTCCGCGTTGTTGTTGATTCCCCAGACCTGGCGTTATGGTTCAGTTGAATTGTCCGTTGGGCGCGTGGAATTGGTGGCGACGGAGAAAGCCTATCGTCGTCGGGGACTCGTGCGCGAATTGATGAATGTGGCGCATAAACGCAGCGAATCACTTGGACATCATTTACAAAGCATCACCGGAATCGAATACTTTTATCGGCAATTTGACTACGGCATGGCGATCGAATTGGGGTCAGGGGGTTTTATCGCTTTTGATGGAATTCCCAATCTGCCCGATGACAAAGAACGGCAATTCAACTTGCGTAAGGCAACCGAAGCCGACATCCCAACGATGATGCAGATTGATGAGCAAAATGCCAAGAACTTCTTGCTAACCGTCAAGCGAGATGAAGCCACATGGCGATTTGAATTCCAACGTCGTGATGCAACAATGGTCACGAATGACTGGCATATGATTGTCAATCAAAATGGGAAAGCTGTCGGTTATATTGCGCTCTTTCACACCCGCTTCGACAATCGCACCCGTTGCATGGCGTATTCCGTTGGGGATGAATCCTCTTATCTAGCAACCTTCTTCGATGTCATGCGCGGTATTCAAAAAATCGAGACGGACCTCAATCCCGATAAACCGATGCGTTATGTTGCCTTCGATTCCGGTGCGATGAAGATGATTGGCGAATTGGTCGATAAACTCTATTTTGGTGTCTATCGCAAAACACCTTATGCATGGTATCTGCGGGTCGCCAATATGCCACGATTGATACAGGCGATTGCACCTGTTCTTGAAGAACGACTGGCTGGTTCGGTTGCCAATCGGTATACAGGGGAGCTAGTGGTCAACCGTTATCGTCAAGATGCGCTCTTTTTAACCTTTGAGGACGGCAAAATGACAAATATTG
>JANQRM010000472.1 GCA_028284565.1 Anaerolineae bacterium
CAGCAATTGCACCACTAGCACCGACCAATGGAACCGATGAGTTGGGGTCGATGATTATCTGAGCAATCGAAGCAACAAATCCACTGATGAAATACATCACGAGATAGAGGATACGTCCAAAGCGGTCTTCGATATTGTCCCCAAACAGATAGAGATACAGCATATTCCCACCAAGATGCGCCCAGCCTCCATGGAAGAACATACTGCGAATCAAATCGAGCAGGGTTTCCAGCGAGAAAGGGTTGGCGGTGACATTCGCTGGAACAACAGACCAATCGAAGAACACTTCTTGTAATTTGTCAGCAGGCAGAGAACTCTCCCACAAAAAAACAAGCACATTAATGCCGATGAGTACCCATGTCAGAATCGGAGTCCGGCGGGTGGGATTCATATCTTGGAGAGGGAACATCACTTCTATCCTTTGAACACACGATAACAATGTGTCATTTGTCAATGACTGTAACGCAAAGGCAGAGACGATGCAAAAGGATGAGTACGCTTATAATGCATGGATTTAGGGTTCTGATTGATTCAGATGATAACTCACCAAGCGAATACTTTTATCGGTTTCTTCGGCTTTGTCCATCATGCCCATTGCATAGAAGAGGTTATAAGCTTGTTGTAAATAGGGCAACGAATGGTCATAAGCACTGAGATTCGCAAGGACGTGTCCGGCACTACGTAGCAGTTCGGCTTCACTCAGACTATCTCCCATCTCGCGGGCGATATCAATGGTGCGCTCGTAATAATTGAGAGCCTGTTGACCATAATTGTCAAGCGCGTCTTGACTGGTTGCCAAGCGACTCATCTCTGCGTAAATATTGCCAATAATGCCCATTCGGAGCGCAAGACTGCGTTTGTCATTGAGTTTCTCAAAGAGCAGGATCGCTTCTTCAAAATAGTCGATGGCTTTTGCATAATCACCCAATGAAACGTAGCTGTTACCCAGATTACCCAAGCGTGATGCTAGCCCGCGCATATCCATCAAGTCACGGGCAACTTGGACGGATTGGGCATGCAGTTCAATGGCTTTTGGGGCTTGTCCAATATCATCGTAAAGCAAGCCTAAATTGCCAAGCCAAATCCCACGTCCGCGCACATCACCAATTTCCTGTGCGATGAGCAAGGCGCGGTTCAAATAATCCAGCGCATCATCATAACGTCCCAATTCTCGTAGAATATTGCCGATATTGCCCAGCAAGCCATCTTCTGTGAGCTTGTCATTGTCTTGTCTAGCACGGTCTAGCGCTTCGTCAAAATAGGCTAGTGCGCGGTCTGCTTCGCCGAGCTTATAATAAATCAACGCGAGATTCCCTAGATGTCGCCCTTCCATCCCGATTTCGCCACTCTCACGCGCAAGTTTTGCCGCTTCCTCAAGATTTTCGATAGCTACAGGATAATCTTCATTTTGGAGCGCGACTCGTACTGCACGTAGGAGTCGGGTTTGGTCTTTGATATTCAAACAGAATCGCTTTCTTTCGTCGAATATTCAGATATTAGCGGTCAGACTGAGTATCATCATTGAGCAGTGCAGTCTTTGGTATCGCATTGTGACGGACGAGTCGCCAGATAAACCAAACCATGAGGCTGAACAGCCCACCAATAATGAAATGCCCACCGAGTCCATTAGCAATCGGGCGAATGGGTGGCAAGGTCGGTTCATCTTCGCAAGGGTCAATTCGTACCACGGTAAACTGGTCGGCAACATCTGTCAGGGTTCTAAAATCAATTGTATCCGCTGTACTCAGGTGGGAAAGTATCCATTCATATAATAGGGAATTACGCCGAAACATATAGACGGCTTTCAGAGCTTCTGCTTTATTCTCAACCACTTGTGCTTTCCCCTGACTGACAAAGTTTCCATGTTGGAAAGTGATAGTGGAATCGCGCAGGATATTCTGCACCCAATAGGTATGCTCACCCCAAGTTGCCAACAGATAATATTTACTCCCATGACGACGATATTCCAATGCCACTGGTCGGGGTAAACCCGTGACATGCCCCTTCGTCGTTAATATCAGGAAGGGTGTCCAATCGACATACCTGCCTAATCCCAAACGATAGAGCAAAATAGGGAACTTAAAGACCGGAGTCAAAACACCCCGCGTCGTTGCTAGAAATTCAGTCGATGTTGAGTCAGTCATAATTGGCAAAATATCTTAATTGATACTTGTATTATAGCGTTTTTCCATCTTTGGGGGGATTGTGAATTATTCGTTTGTGTTAACAGGCAATATAGTTACGTAACTTTCTCATCTGCAAATCCGTCGCTCTGCGCTACAATAGAGTGAGGAGATGATGTAAATGAGACGATGGTTCTGCTTGTGGATTGGTGTCAGTTTGGGGCTGTTAACTGCCTGTAGTTTGCCAACGCAAACAGAAACAGCAACGGAGACTCCTGCGTCACGAATGACCATTGTGCCAACGACTGAAGTTCGACAGACACCTCAAGCAACACACACGCCAAGATTTGGTGCATCCCCGACACCGATTCAACGTCGTGACTTTGTATGTGATAACGCACCTATGACCTATCTCATCCGCAATGAGCGAGGTCAAGTCACAGATACAGACGATGAGGAAACACTCAATTTACGCTCAGGTCCCGGAACAGAGTATCGTATCTTAGAACAAATCGAACAGCTTGAAGTCTTTTTTGTGCTAGATGGTCCAGTATGTGCTGAGGATTATGCATGGTATCGTGTTTTGTATGATGGGCAAGAAGGTTGGATAGCGGAAGGCGATTTTGAACAATATTATGCCGAACCCTATTTGCCCGGCTAAGAAACACACTGGAGCAAATATCTCAATTGTTGTAGGCTGGCATCTCTCCATTGACGACCTATAATAGATTTTAGTGGATTTATTAAATCAAGTAATCAAAAAACGGCTAAAGGTTTTTCATGGCGATAACAATAAAAGATGTTGCCAAAGAAGCAGGTGTGTCCATTGCGACAGTATCCTACGTCTTGAATAATAAAGTGGATTCCATTAGCGAATCAACTCGGCAACACGTCTTGGAAACCGCTAAACGCATTGGCTACACACCAAATGTCACTGCACGAAACCTCAAACTCAGCAAAACGCAACTCATCGGTTACGCATGGCATGAGATTCCGACAGACCAAGTGAATCCAATAATGGATCGCTTTACCTACCAATTAGCGCACGCAGCTGAAGCCCAAGGGTATCATGTTCTCACCTTTACCCATCCTGAAGATGACCCTGCACCTGCTTATGATGGCTTGATTCAAATGGGGCGGGTTGATGCGTTTGTCCTTGCGGCGATTCAGCAAGATGATCCCCGAATGAAATTATTACATGAACGCAAGATTCCTTTCGCAAGTTTTGGACGGTCAAATGCGAGTGGTGATGCTCCATGGGTGGATGTCGATGGGGAAGATGGTGTAAGACAAGCCGTAAACTATCTGGCAGAGTTGGGTCACCGACGCATAGCAATGGTCGGATGGAATGATGATTCCAGTGTTGCGATCCATCGTCAAAATGGTTTTATCCAAGCCATGGCAGACTTAGAATTACCCATCCATGATGAGTATATCGTGTTGGGAGAGAACACCGAGTCGCTTGGGCGAGAAGCACTGCGACAGTGGATTGAATTGCCCAAAAACCAACGTCCCACCGCCGTCTTTGCCAGTAGCGATTTAGAAGCCATCGGGGTGATGAACGAAGCTCAAGACCGCGGTCTTGTTATTGGTGAGGAATTATCAGTCATTGGTTTTGACGATGTCCCCATGAGTCAGCATCTACGCCCTGCATTAACTACACTCCAACAACCCATAGCAGAAGTTGCCCACACGTTAATTGGGATGATTCAGCGTCGCCTCAAGAGCAAAAAAGTCCATCATCAAGAAACTTGTGCATTGCTAAAACCCAAGCTCATTGTCCGCGAGTCATGTGGCGCACCGCCAAGTGATTAACCCCGCTATTGCGACAACCCGAAATAGGCTTCAACCAATTCAAAATTATGGTCGAGCGATAATGTCCCGTCCACCACAATGAGATTCAGACTACGGTCTTCGGCTTGGGCGCGCACAGTTTGAGCAAAATCAGCATCCCGTGCCATCCAATTCTGGAAGGCTTCAAGGCTGTCTGAACAATCGACCAGTACATTCTTTACCCATGGACGACGAATATAATGGGTCAATTGGAAAACTTCGGTGGGAATAATCCAAACTGCGTGATTGGGTGACTCAAATTGGGATTCAATCAGTTTCGGCAATAGTGCCGCACCCTCGACAATCAATGGACGTTGAAGGACTTGAATATCTGTCAATATCATCGGCAATTCTTCACGATATACTGCAAGTTCGCGCTTGACTTGATGCTCAATTGGAGCAAGCCATATTTCATCGCAAGTCATCAGTCGAAGGCGAGAGAGCAAGGGTTGTTTTTTGGAGGTGGCTTGAGCGAGATGACGTTCAAAATGCTCATCAGAATGATACAAGGCGAATCCATACTTATCAGCTAGACGTTTGGCGATTGTGCTTTTCCCAGCACAGGGCGACCCACCAATCCAATAAATCATAGGGCTTTGACATTATTTTTGAGTGTATATTTGGGATGAAAGCCAAGAGAAGCATAGAGATTGGTCGAAGCTGGATTGTCTAATTCATGTCCAACTTGTGCCACTGTTATCCCTTTTTCGCGGAGCTTGCGCATCATATAAATCATGAGGTTGCGTGCCAACCCTCGTCGCCAAAAATCCTTGTGCGTTCCCACCGGTTCAAATAACCCCACTTTGTTGACTTCATCGAGCCAAATAATGCAAAAAGCGACAAAACGACCTTCTGAGGTAACCACAACCCATTCATTCTCATGATGATAGCCGGGAGATTGCATCACGCGCTGATATTGATCCAGTGTCCACTCCGAGTCAAAGCTACCTGAATGAACATCGGCTAATAGTTGTGCTTCATGAAGTCCTTCTGCATGCCGAATAGAAAAGCCTACAGGTAAATCAACCGATGGCAAATCGGATACATCTTCAAGTGTACGTTGAGTAATGCTTAGGAAATCTTTCTTGAATGTATAGTCCCTTTCAGCTGATAAGGCTTCTCGGTACTTATCGCCAGACCAAACATCAATGGCAATATGGCGTTTCTCAACGTTGTTCTTATCCATCCATTCGATGAGCCTTGTTTCCGCCCAGTCGAAGATCATTGACTCTAATGGTTTTCCTCGATGCTCTGGCGCAACAAAAACTTCGATGACTTGCCAATTGGGATAGACCAATCCCCAACCCTGTAATCCGTTATTGTCTTCCCATAGCTGGAGCAGAGTCTTAGGATCAAATCGGCGGAGACCATTGAAGATACGATGCGGAATATCACCGGGATGGACATAACCCCTATCACCTGCTTCTGCAATCCATTGTTGAATTGCCCGTTGCATGGCAATGATGTCATTGTCGGTTTGCAACATGCGTGAGGTCACCGTCACGTCGAAACACCCTCAAATTTTTTGTGAGGAATAGACAGACAGTATCCTCGATTTTGCTCAAAAGCGCGAATAGACTATCGAGCTTAATGGGCGGAGACTCCATATTGCATGGCGAAACGGATTAAGTCGGCTTGGCGACGGACACCCAATTTTCGCATGAGGTTGGCACGATGCGTCTCCACCGTACGACGGCTAATGACGAAGATGTCGGCAACTTCTGCACTCGTTTTCCCTTCAACCACTAGTTTGAAAATTTCACGTTCTCGTGAGGTTAAGGTACTTAACGCATCTAATGCCGGATTATCTTGTGATTGTTCCTGAATATAATGGGTTAACTTTTCATTAGCTAAAGGCTTACTCAGATAACGTCCCCCAGCATCGACTTCGTGAATGGCATGGATGAGTTCATGTGCTGAGATGTTCTTCGCAATATAGCCTTGTGCGCCTTGACGAACTGCTTCCATGACAAAAGTTTCATCCACATAATCCGAGAGTATTATGACCTGTGTATCGGGATATTGCCGCGCAATATGTTGGACAAGTTCTAAATTCCCATCCCCGGCTAGTCCAATATCCAATAGAATAATTTCAGGACATAAGTCCTCAACGATCCTCAGCACCCCCTTAGAATGGGCAGTTTCGGCGACAATGGTTAGTTGGTTGTCAGTATTTAAGACACGTTTGAGTCCTTCCCGTACAATATCGTGGGTTTCGGCAAGGGCAATCCGAATACAATCTGTTGATTCTTCTTCACTTTGATGAATCGTCACGTTTTTGGCTGGGTTCTGCTGTGCAACCGAAATACTTGGAAAGGACATACTATCGGGTTGACGCAGTGGGATACGGATGATGAGGAAGCTCTGTTCATCATCACGATGAAAGGTTAATTGTCCGTATAATGCGACAACTCGTTCTTGCAGACCCAAAAACTCAGCGGAGGCTTGTGCTTCAAAGACTTGCTGGGCATTGACAGCTACATCTGCTAAAACAACTTCGATATTGAATAACTCCTCTTCGACCCAGACACGCAATGCAAGCTGACTCGTGGGGAAATACTTCTCGATGGTGTTGAGAATCTCTTGAATTACACGAAATATAGCGATTTTGAATTGTGGGGGAAATGTTTGATCTAGTCCACTATGTTCAAATTCAATCGGACGCGCGATTTTCGATGTGAAATGTTCGATTTGCCAAAGGAGGGCGGATAACAACCCTAAATGTTCGAGCATGGTGGGATAGATTTGAAAAATCAGCGAATTCAATTGCTCAGTCATCTGGTCAACCATTGCCAAATGAGGTGCTGGTTGCGAGTTAGTGTTGACAGACAACATCATCTTCAAGCTATTAAGTGGTTGCAACAACTGATGTTGAAGTGTGTTAGCGATTTGCTGGCGTTCTTCATCCTGCATCGAAATGAGGCGATGAGCAAATTGTTGGATGCGAGTAGTTTCCAATATCGCACGTTTTTCAAGACAGGATTGAATCGTGCTGAGCAATTCGGTATGAGTAAAGGGCTTCGGCAGATAATCATCTGCGCCCAATGCCATGCCCGCAATTCGATCTTGTCGAGTCGATTTTGCGGTGACGAAAATGAAGGGAATTGTAGCCGTTTCCGAGTCTTGTCGTAAGGTTTCTAAGACCTCATGACCATCCATCTCTGGCATCATAATGTCACTGATGATTAAATCGGGCAGGTTTTCACGGGCAACCAAGACCCCTTCAAAGCCATTGGGCGCGGTCAAAATCTCAAAGCCTTCGTAGCTCAAGATTTCTTCCATATCTACCCGAATATCCGGGTCATCTTCTATGATTAGAAGCGTCGTCATATCCTCTGCCCAACCACTAAATAGTTCTGTCTTCTCCCTCTTATCATAAGCTAAACTGATAACAAATAGGATAAAGATTAATGTGGCTTGTAAGGGGATTAGGAATAAGGAATTCCATTGGAAAACTCGATTAATTGCTGAGCCACAACAGAGACGATCTTATCCCATAAGCGTTTACCCAATTCCGCACTAGCATGAGTCGGGTCACCAATAACGCCAGTGTCACTATGTTGCGCGAAGTCCAAATAGGGATCATCAAAATTCAAAGGGGTATTTCTCGGCTTACGAATTTTATCTTGATTAACCAACTGTGGACGCAGGTAAAGCATAATCGACGTAGTAAAACTATCTGCATGTCCACTGGGAACTGACGCATCACCAATCCGACACCAAATGTCATAAAAGGGCATAGTTGGTAGAACAATCTTGATATAGGGATTCGCTGACACAAATTGAGCGACCATATTTTGCAAATGATGTCCACCACAACCCTGCCAGATAACAATTTTCCTAAATCCTTGAGCGACCAGCGATTCAAGGACATGCTGGTACACTGATTCATGGACGGCTTGTGGGATGTCGATAAAACCTGTACCAAAATTGCGATGTTCAGGTGTCGGACCAAACGGTATCGCAGGTAAAACAAGAGCAGGTAAATTGCCAAACTCTACAGCTTTAAGCATCAAGGTTTCTGCAAACCACGTATCAAAATCCACAGGCAAATGAGGTCCCTGTTGTTCCGTACAGCCTGTTGGAATGATAGCGAAATAACCTGCATCTGCTTTCTCACGAATCTCAAGATAGGTACAATCTCCAAAACGCATCACATACCCCCTCTTGAACGCAAGACTTGTCCTGTAATCCATTCGCTGGCATCCGATGCAAGGAAGCAAATCAAGCGCGCCACATCACTCGGCAAACCGATGCGTCCCATCGGGGAATTCGCTTTCCAATGCGCTTTTAACTCATCAGAAATCCAGCCAGTGTCTGTAATGCCGGGGTCAACCGCATTCACTGTAATCCCACGACTGACAACTTCTGCGCTTAACGTTTGTGTCAGCGATTCAATTGCCCCTTTAGTTGCAACATAGGCGATTTCATTAGGCATTGCGCCGACACCTTGCCCCGAAGTTATGTTGATGATGCGCCCACCGCTTGACTGGTTCCATCTCTGAACAAATGCTTGACAGAGCAAAATCACCGCCCGCACATTGACCGCATAGTGCTTATCCAACGATTCAGCTGTGACCTCACCAAGTGAACCATTCACAGAATAGGTGGCGTTGTTCACCAGAACATCAACCTGTGCGAAGTGTTGTAGAACAGAATCAAATAGGGCTTTCGGAGCATTCGATTCAGACAAATCCAATTCCAGATGAGCCACTTGCCGCCCAGACCCCTTAACGTCGTCAATCAAATCAGCGACATCATCTATCTGACTACCCCATGGCATTTCCGCATCATAGGGACGATACGTCGTGAAAAAGATGTCTGCGCCAGCCTGCGCCAACTGTCGAACAATTTCTGCCCCGATTCCAATTTTTCGACTTGCGCCCGTTACCAAAGCAACTCTATTGGACAAATCATAATTCAACATATTGTGTGCCTTCGCCTGTATCACTGTTATTTTAATTAGGATTGCATCAATCAGAAACTGACAACTGACACACCAAACTTCTCTCGCTACAATGTGCGCGGTTTGATTTTGACGAATGGCAGTTGATGCGCCGATTTCTATTTCTTATTGCAAGTCTGATAGTCAGTGCGGTATCTTTGTCGTTGGTCTTGCGGGGTATTCCACTCGATGAAGTGCTTACCAGTATTCAACAAGCCGACGGGGCATGGTTACTCCTTAGTTTTGGTTTTGTCACACTCGGCTTATGGACAAGGGCAACTCGCTGGCGGGGATTACTCGGCTTTCGGATGCCACTCACAACAGCCTTTCATATCATCAACATCACCTTTTTAGCCAATCAACTCCCGTTTCGAGCAGGAGAGGTTGCCCGTAGCCTCTTAGCCACACGAAGCGAAATCCCTGTGATGACTGCCGCCACAAGC
>JANQRM010000499.1 GCA_028284565.1 Anaerolineae bacterium
TGTCAATAAATTGGGCTAAGGTTTCGATGGTTTGCTGATTGACTGTTAGCACCTGTCCACATGAGAGACAAACAAGGTGATGATGGTCAGTATCCCCTGCGATTCGGTAGACCTTGCCGATAGGGTCAATATTGGACTCCACAATGAGACCGACTTCGCGTAGAACGTCCAATGCGCGGTAGATGGTCGAGCGATCTATGGTGGAATCCATCTCATTTACTTGCAATAGAATATCGTTGATGGTGGCGTATCCTTGTTGCGCGCAGACAGCATCCAGCACAATCAAGCGTTGAGGTGTGACACGGTAGCCTTTTGCACGGCGGGCTTGGATATAGTCAGTGTTTTCGTGGCTCATCTTGATTATTGATTTCCCTATGTTTGGTTACTCGCAATTATGCCGATTGAAATTTCGATGACTTTTAACAATCTATATTCTATCAATCTTGGTGGGCAGACACACTGGTCTGCGCCTACAAAGGTAATTTACAGGATTTTGATCATTTTTTTGATTAATTTAATATGACAATTAGTTCAGTTGCGAATTGTCGCAATTAGTGGATTGCAGGGGAATTTCTGTTAGGGTGGAAGGGACATTATTTGAAGAAAGCCACTTATGAACCCGATTCCACCATCCACCCATCAGCATCAGCAAGGACTGATGGGCGCACTCGGTACAATCTTGCATTTGCCCGGTTTTGGTCATGACCATAAGCATGGTTATGCCGACCTAGCGAGCGACCGTGCCTTTCATGATAACCAGTTGGGGATTCGCACGATTTGGCTCGCGTTGCTGATTCTGGGTATCACGACAGTCTTGCAGATTGTTGTCTATTTGATGAGTAATAGTGTGGCATTGCTGGCGGATACGGTTCATAACGTGGGTGATGCACTGAATTCGATTCCCTTGTTGGTTGCATTTTATCTAGCGCGACGGGTGGCGACACAACGTTATACCTATGGGTATGGGCGTGCAGAGGACATCGCCGGAATCCTGATTGTGATTTCGATTGCGTTTAGTGCGGGCTATATTCTGGTGGAGTCGGTTGGCAAGTTATTGAATCCCCAACCGTTGACAAATTTGCCGTGGGTTGCGCTGGCTTCGTTGATTGGCTTTGTTGGGAATGAGTTGGTGGCGGTGATGCAAATTCGGGTGGGTCGTCAGATTGGCTCGGATGCGATGATTGTGGATGGTCAACATGCGCGGATTGATGGATTGACTTCATTGGCTGTGTTAGTGGCTGTGTTTGGAACGGTCATTGGCGTGCCGATTCTTGACCCGATTGTGGGTATCCTCATTGGGATTGCGATTATCGGGATTACGCGCAAAGCTATTCAGTCGGTGTGGTATCGGCTGATGGATGCGGTTGACCCTAGTATAATTCGTCGGATGGAACATTATGTCGAGCAAGTGGAGGGGGTTGAGGAGATTATCCATTTGCGGGCACGGTGGGTTGGGCATCGCCTCTATGCAGAGACACATTTGGTCGTGGATGATTCGCTTTCGTTTGCAGAGGTGCATAGCATCACGGACAAAATGCGACAACTTTTGCGACAAGCTGTGCCGTACCTCAATGCGATAAATGTTCAGGCTGAACCGTTATATGTTCATCAAACAGAAGGGCGGTGTTTTCCGGCGTGGATGCGATTTTGCCACCGCGTTATCAAGCGATGACTCCGACAGCATCACCCATGGGGGCGGCAAGTTTGCAGTATGCTGACGATGGTAGTGTAGCATGGAATGAGATTTGGACTGACTTTTGTGACCTTGCGCTGGCAGGTGGTCCGCCTCATCGTGGGAAGTTGCTAGAGCCGGTTCATCCCCTAGACATTGAAGCCAATATGGAGGGGTATCATCAGACTTTAAAGGAATTGGAGCGTGGGCTACAAATGGTCACTGGCTTGCCGACTGTGGAAAGTACGCAGTTGGGGTGGATTGGCTTGGAATGTGCAAATGAAGAGATGGCTTTGTGGTTGTTGCGGGCGATTGTGGTGGAGAATATCACCGTGCGACGCGAAGGACGTGTCTTGTATTTTCCGGCTGGGCATGATTTCCGATTGGAGAAAGAAATCAAGAATATCATCACGGTTGTGGCGAAAGCGAACCATTATTGGCAGGAGCATATCGCAAGTTCCCAATAGTCGCTTGTTGTGTAACAATGAGTTCTTTGAACCTGTTCAGCTACACAACATGACGGGCTGAAATTTGATTAATCGATTGCGCGCGATAGACCGACGCTTGTTGACGATATTGCTGATTGTGTTTGTACAATTGGTGGGTGCGTCGATGGTCTTGCCTATTTTGCCTCTCTATGCTCAACGAGAGTTTGACCTTTCCCCTGAGATTATCACGCTTCTTGTCTCCGCCTTTTTTGCCGCGCAGTTTATCGCTGGTCCCTTTATTGGACGTTTGTCGGATAGGGTGGGGCGTTTGCCTGTGCTGATTATTAGCCAGATTGGGACAGTGATAGCGTTTGCGATGTTGGGGCTGGCTGAGAGCTTCGAGATGCTGTTTTTGGCGCGGATATTGGATGGGATTACAGGCGGGAATATTATTGTCGCGCAGGCTTATATCACAGACATTACACCAAAATCGCAACGGACACAGGCTCTGGGTTATATTTTTGCGGCGTTTGGTTTGGGTTTTGTGGTGGGTCCGGCGGTGGGTGGGGTGCTTTCTGCCGCTTTTGGCACTCGCTTGCCTTTCTTGATTGCGTCGATTGCGGCATTGCTGACGGTGTTGCTGACATTGTTTGCTTTGGAAGAATCGTTATCCCCAGAACAACGGGAAGCCAATCGCAATGTCAAAGGGGCGAGTTTGCGTCCGATGGACATCTTCACGAATGCGCCCTTGATGTTGATTTTGTTGGTGGCATTTGTAGGGCAATTTGCCTTTGGTTTGTTGCAATCGACCTTTGCACTATATGGAGAGGCGGTGTTGTTTGTGGGTGCAGAGGAACGCTTGACGAATCTTGGAGTTGGTCTGTTGTTGGCTGTTGTTGGTTTGGGGCAGTTCATGACTCAGATGGTGATTTTGCCTCGGCTATTGACCCGCTATTCTGATCCGGTGATTGTGATAATCGGTGTGGTGATAAGAGGCTTTAGTACCTTTCTGTTTGTTGTCATTACATCGCCTTGGCTGGGTGGTATTGCGGGTGCGTTATTTGCAATTGGGAGTGGGTTGATGATGCCCCCCCTACAATCGCTCTCCACGAATACAGTGGGTGATGAGTTGCGCGGAGGTGTGTTGGGTGTGTATCAATCGAGCATTAGCCTAGCAACTATCTTCTCGACAGCCTTAGCTGGGACATTGTTTGCCCTATCACCGATAGTTCCTTATCAAGTTGGAACGATTTTGTTTGCGGTGACTTTAATTCCGGCTTTCTTTTTATATCGCTGGACACAGCAACGAGAGAAGCGGAAAAATGAAGAATTGGTGGCGGTTTAGCCTGTTATTCGCTTACCGACTTCCACAGTTCTGCAAAACACGTTATTCTCTAGGAACTTGTATATGAGCGAGGTCAATCAAAATGTCGAATCCTCAATTGCCCAACGAATCTTCGTCTCGTAGTGAAGCGGGACCGATCCTGTTTTTATTTGTGGCGATGGCACTCCTGTTGTTTGTTTTGTTGCCGTCTGGTACATCTGCGCCGATTGTTGATGACGAGGTTGCAGAAGAAGTAACCACTGACGATACGGTGGCGGAAAATGACGAGCCGACAGATAGTGTGCCAAGCAATATGGAAGATGAAGACGCAAGCGGGGATGACACAGACGAGAGCGATGATCCACCTGTTGATGATGACTCCTCTAATGATACAACTGAAGATGCTCCACCGGAAACAGTAACGGATGATGCGAGTGATGAACCGCCAGTCGATGATGAAGAACCTATGGATGAGACACCGATTGAACCCAATGAGGATGAGACGGAGAATCCTGAGGAAGCGGGTTTGCCATGGTGGAATGATCGGGTGTTTTATGAGATATTCATCCGCAGTTTTTACGATAGCGATGGTGATGGAATCGGGGATATTCAGGGGATTATCCAGCAATTGGATTATTTGAATGATGGCGACCCCACCACAACAGATGACTTGGGAATCACGGGTATCTGGTTGACGCCTCCGGCGGAAGCGGCGAGTTATCATGGTTATGATGTGACGGATTACTACACGGTGGAAAGTGATTATGGAACGAATGAGGATTTGCAACAGTTGGTGAAAGAAGCACATTCACGGGGCATTGCTGTGATTATTGACTTGGTGGTGAATCATACATCAAGCAAGCATCCGTGGTTTGTGGCATCCCGCACTGAGGACGAGAATTTCGACTCATGGTATATCTGGGAAGACGAGAATCCCGGTTATGTAGGACCATGGGGGGCAGTGGCATGGCATCGGGCAGGCAACCGTTACTATTATGGGGTTTTTTGGGATGGGATGCCGGATTTGAATTATCGCAATCAAGATGTCGTGGATGAGATGAATGATATTGCCGCGTTCTGGTTGAATGATATGGGAGTCGATGGTTTCCGCTTGGATGCGATTAAG
>JANQRM010000509.1 GCA_028284565.1 Anaerolineae bacterium
TGGGCTTTCTGGAGGATACAGTCCGCTTGACTGCTCTGTTTACCAACGACTTTTTGCCTACATCCGATCAATAATGCAAATACAAGTCAATAATGTATCTGTAGATTACACATCGCCGGAGGGGGGGATTCTTCCGGCGTTGGATTCTGTCACGTGTCGTATTGAATCTGGCGAATTCGTATGTGTCTTGGGTCCCAGTGGCTGTGGGAAAAGTACATTGATTCGGGTTATTGCAGGCTTGCAACCCCCGACCACAGGTACTGTTCATCTGAATAATCATCTCGTCAATGAACCAACTAGCCAAGTCGGTTTGATGTTCCAAGATGCCAACCTCATGCCATGGCGCACAGTTCAAGAAAATATTGCATTACCACTTGAACTAGCTGGTGTATTGAAAAAGGCACGTTTTCAAGCTGTTGAGAAATTGCTTCCCGTACTTGAACTAGAAGATTTTCCGCGTGCCTATCCCGGTGAATTATCGGGTGGAATGGCACAACGAGTCGCTTTAGGGCGAGTCCTAATTCAAGAGCCACAAATCTTATTGCTTGACGAACCCTTCGGCGCGTTGGATGCTCTGACCCGCGAACATATCAGCATGGACTTATTGCGGATATGGTCTCATTCGCAACAAACTGTTCTCATGGTCACTCATAGCATTCATGAAGCTGTGTTGTTATCGGATAGAGTGCTTGTTATGAGTCAGCGTCCCGGTACAATGATTGCGGATATACCCATAGATTTACCTCGTCCGAGACAACTCGAAATGGTCTATACGGATAACTTCGCCAAACTCGCTAAACAAGCCCGACAAGCAATTGACAATACGTGACCTACTCTAAACGCTCGATAACCCATTGCGCGTCATCTGGAGACATCAGATGATTTGGGATACATGAGCGTTGAATGGTCAACAAAACTTGGGTTGGGTCACAACCATAAATCCCAGATGCCCATGCCGGATTCGCCTCGACTATTTCCCAGCTTTGTCCTTTTACTTTGCCAATGTCAAGAACAAATGCAGGAGGACATTTCACTTTAGAATCATTCAAGACATCTTCACAGAAACTTTTCGCATGAGACCATTCGTCATTAGAAGCAATCCATTCTCCCTCAGCATTTTCGACAAGTTCACCATTCCTTACATAGGGAGATAAGGTCATCAACTCGTTATCTTTAATAAAACAACGAAATTCTATGTCCCATTCAACAATATCCGATACCAGAACCAGAGTATCATCGGGCTGACTGTCTTTATCAGGCAGTTGCTCAAAAGAATCATAGACCTTTGCTTGAAACAGTTTCCCATCTGCAGGTTTGATGAATGCAGGTTTCTTAAATTGACGTACTTCACCGAGTGACACAAACGATACGTTGCGATGAAGATAGTTAACAGGAAGATGAGTTAACCAATTCAATGATGGTTCAATTAACGCAATGCCAAGTCGCTCAGCTACTACACTGACAAATAAGCCTTCCCCATATATCACAACATCATCAACTTGCAACCAATCCGGCAGATGATACGAATTGAGCCGTTCAGTTTTCCAACCTAAAGCCAGTGCCGACCGCCATAGTGCTGTCGAATCAGGTGTATAACGAGGAGATAATATCAATGTTGGCAAATGTTATTCCTCTATAGATTGCCATGTCGTCATATCTTCACAATAATCGCAAATCTCTGGCGGTTCGTCCCCACGGTTCACAAAGACTTGCTGACCACAATTAAGGCAAGCCCATCGATCGATATCTATGCGTTTTGTGTTCTGAAGAGTTTCCGACGACGGTTCATCAGGTGGCGGGACTTGCATCATGCGCCCTTGCCAACGGGAGTGTAAGCCCAAAGGTACTTCCCTTACCGACTTGGCTACGTACATAGACCGTTCCACCATGCGCTTCTGCGACTGACTTGACGATTGCCAAACCTAAGCCACTACCACGCACCGCATCCGTCTCATTCACCCGATAGAACCGCTCAAACAAGCGGGCTTGTGCCGCCGCAGAAATTCCCGGCCCATTATCTACAACGTCGATATGAAGCATCGAGTCATGCACATAGAGCTTGAGTTCGATATGTCCTTCTAGCCCAACATATTTCCGCGCATTGTCTAAGAAATTTTGAATCGAGCGCGAGACCCATCCGCTATCCATTTCAACATATTTTGGTACATCTTCTGCAATGGTCATCTTAAAGGTGAGCTTCTTATCCGCGAGTAAGGTTTGCAGACTGGCACATAACTCGTCACAGATTTCCCGAATATCGGCTTCTGCCAGATGAAAACCGTACCCACTTTCGATTTGTTCGATTTTGAGGAGGTCGTCGATTAGTTTTTGTAAACGGTCAATCCCAGTATATGCCATATCGATGACTTCACGGATGTCTTCACTTTTTTGTTCGATGAGTTTATCTAGCATCGTGATTGAGCTTTGTGTGACCGTCAGGGGATTCCGCATATCATGTGCCGCCGCTTGGATAAATTGAGCGCGGGCAATTTCAGCTTCCCGAATATGCGTCACATCTTGCAAAACAATTACCCAACCATCGGCAACCAGCTCTTGTTCTACTTGACTTTCGACCTGAACAGATGAAACCAAGACGGCTATGACCCGTTCATTTTCGAGAGTCACTTGGAAAATTTCATGCTCATGTTGCTGTTTATCTGGCAAGGTAAGAATCAGTTGGTCACGAATGCGCGTCGGTATATTCGCTTCTCGTAGAGGGCTACCTATTAAGTCGTCAGCTTTAATATCCAGTAGGCGTTCTGCCGCATGGTTTACAAGGCTAATTCGACTCGCTTTATCCGTCGCAATAATGCCATCTGCAGTTGAATCAATTATTGCATCAAGACGTGTCTCTTGTTCCACATGCCCTTCATATAATCTGGCATTATCTATTGCTACCCCGACCGTATCCGCTATCGCTTGCAAAACTTCTGCAAACTCAGGGTCGAATTGATTGGGAAGATGGCTCATCACGCTTAAAATACCGACAATCTCCGTGCGTGCATGCATAGGAGCCATAGCAATAGAACGGAAATGTTCGTCACGAAAACTCGGAACGGCAAACTGTTCTTTATCATCCAAGTTGTTATTAATCAGCACTTGGTCAGCTTGAAGCATCTTGCCAGACATGCCTTTATAAAGTGGGATTCTCATCGGATTGGAGACAACAAAATCTTGAACCCAACCTTTCTGCGCGCGGAGAACCAATTCATTAGCCTCTTTATCAATAATGCTGATGCCTGCCGCTTCTGCCCCAGTTGCACTCGTCACTGATTCTAATGCTGTTTCTAGAGTTTCATCCAAATTCAACGACAACCCGACCATTGCCGCCACTGCATTTATCGCAGAAATTTGATCGACCCGTCGTTTCACTTCACGAGTCAGGATTTGGTTTTGTAATAAAAGATTAGCTAACTCTGTCATTCCAGCACCATCACATCTTTCGCCAACACGTATCACATTGGCTCACCATCACAAAAGAATTGAATTGGTTGTTGATTTTCTAATTCCAGTAACAGAAAACAAACGATTCTTAACAAGATAATGCCACTAAATCCGATTTATCGCAACACATGACAACTTAGTGTATAGTAATCCGACTCGCTGTCACAGGTTCAAAGCCAACATAGATTGCAACATCATGACCACATTCCACGCGGAACACATTCGTTCACAATTTCCATCTTTGTCCCGAAAAGCGGATGACGGAACGCCCATCATTTATCTCGATAATCCAGCAGGTACACAAGTCCCGCAAGTCGTGATAGATGCAGTACAAGACTATTATCAGACGATGAATGCCAATGCCGGAGGCTATTTCGCTACCAGCCAAGATACTGATGCGATGGTCGAGTCAGTCCGCGAGAAAATGGCAGATTTTCTGAATGCTCCATCCTCCCAAGAAATCGTCTTTGGCCCCAATATGACGACACTCAACTTCAGCTTAAGTCGGGCAATCGGCAAGATTCTCAGTGCAGGCGATCAAATCATACTCACCAAGATGGATCATGATGCCAATATCGCGCCGTGGTTGGCAATTGCCGATGATTATGACCTCACAATCAAATGGGTCGATATTATCGAAGAAGACTGCACCCTTGACCTCAACAGCTTTGAATCTGCGCTAACAGACCGTACCAAAGTCGTTGCCACCGTCCATGCCTCGAATGCCGTCGGGACGATCAATCCCATTCAGCAAATTGGTGCGATGGCACATGCCGCTGGAGCCTATTTTGTGGTGGATGCCGTCCAAAGCGCACCCCATATCCCGATTGATGTTCAAGCCATCGGGTGCGATTTCTTGCTCTGTTCGGCTTACAAATTCTTTGGACCGCACATCGGCATTCTATGGGGTAAGTTCGACTTACTCGAACAACTCCCAGCGTATAAAGTGCGTCCAGCAAAGGATATAACACCCCATCGTTGGGAAACCGGCACCCAGAGTTTTGAGACGATCAACGCTGTTGGCTCTGCAATTGACTATCTCGCAAAAATTGGTTTAAATTATGGTGTAGGAGAATTTGACCATTTCATTGGTAATCGCCTCAATCTCAAATGGGGAATGACCGCAATTGTACACTATGAGCAAAAGCTCATTGAGCAGTTAATCGATGGTTTACAGTCGATCCCATCCGTTTCGATTGCCGGTATCATTGACCCAGACCGTTACTATCTGCGTGTTCCGACGGTTGCTTTCGTGATGGAAAACCATACAGCTGATGAAATCGCACAACACCTTGCCAACAATCACATCTACGTGTGGAGTGGGAACTACTACGCTCTCGAAATTATGGACCGCCTAGGACATGCCGAACATGGCATGGTGCGTGTCGGCATCGCCCATTACAACACCGAAGCCGAAATTCAACGCTTGCTCAATGTTCTCTCCGAACTAATCTAGGATATGGCGAAACAATTCGCAAAAACATTTGCGTAATTTAGAGAGAAATTACTTTGATTCCATCGTGAGGAGAGATTGTTTATGCTTCGTGTAAATTGGGAACAATTCGGATTTCCTGACTTAGCTGATTGGTTACAAAACCTTGAATCTGAAAAACCGAAGTTATCGGGTTTAGCTAAGATAGAAAATGAAATCGTTCGAGGGAATACAAATTGGGAAGAGTTTGATGAAAGGGCAGGTGAATTACTAAACTCAATCTTGGCTACCGATATTCACATTCTTCTTAATTCCCTATCTGATTGAAATACTTCAAAGAGGAAACAGGAAGCTTTATCCGGGCATATTGTGGGTTCTCGAACTCATGGCAGATTATGTGCATTTTGAACCTATCGACGAATCTGTATATCCAAAAGCACTCAAAATACATGACATTATATGGGGAGGCTTCAGAACTTACTTGTCCATTCTGTCAGACTCCAATGACCCCATCTTAATAAATACCATTGGTCTCCTCACCAAATATCCTGAATATTCCCGTTACGTTTTCCCGCTTATTTTGACAAAGCTAAAAGAGATCGAAACTGATGAAGCATTATGTGACCCTCTATGGACTGCACATGAACTGTCTCATTCGTTAAACGACGAATTGGTGACATCTTTTACCGAATTCTTAACAGACTGTTTAAAATCTAATCGTATGAATCGGCTACGTGCCACAGTGTCAACTATATTGGTGGATATCCATGGTCAAGATGCCCTTGCTCAAGCAATTGTTATCACAAAGCAAATTGCTTCTGATGAATTTACGTCAGCAGGTCCTTCTTTACCATTCGGAAGAGCAGAGGTACGACTTATTCTTGAACGAGTTGGGATAGATAGAGAGGAGAAGTAATCGAACCAATGATAGTGCAGAGGTAGCTTGTTTTCATCATAGGCAACAATTTCTGTATGGTGACAGCATCAGTCCTCTAGTGTTCAGCCCTCAGTCCTTTTCTACTTTTCACTTTATCTACTAACAAACTTGTGCTTACTCATTCCATGCCCTTATTCCATGTAACGAAGTTGCATTCCGTATCCCATTCCAAATCGCCTGACTCACCGCCTCTGCTCCATATGCTCCAATCACAGTTGGATTCGCTTCAATCTCGCCTGTTGCCAACGCAAACATCGTATCCCCATCGAACATGGTATGTGCTGGTTTAATCGCCCTTGCAATGCCATCATGTGCCATTTGCGCTACTTTATTCACATGCGCTTTAGATAATCTTGCATTTGTTGCTACTACGCCAATCACTGTATTTTCTCGCGCAATTTTGGGTCGTCCTGTCATCCTCGCCATAGATTTCAAGGCATCCAACATCCCGACGAATTCATCACTGTCCGCCGAAACTCGCAACCCAGCTAATATCTCGCCCTGCTCATCAATCACATCCCCAACAGCATTGACTGCCACCAATGCTGTTACTGTCATGTCATCATCAATCCGAATACAAGCCGAACCAATCCCCCCCTTTGTTGCATATTCATTACCCCTCATTCCTCCAATTCGAGCCCCTGTACCTGCACCAATAGTTCCTTGTTCTACAGGGTCATTAGATGCATTCTCACAAGCCTGATACCCCATCTCTGCATCTGGTCTTATACCAACTTTTCCTACAGGCAAATCATATAAAATCGCCCCAGCAACAATAGGCACAATAAAGCCACCGCCGGACATATAGCCTTCTTTTTTCTCTTCTAAATAGCGAACAATCCCATCTGCAACCGCTAAGCCATATGCACTCCCGCCCGACAGGAAAATTGCATTCACCTCTTCAACATGATTATGCGGTTGCAACAAATCGGTCTCTCTTGTTCCCGGCGCACCCCCTCGCACATCCACCCCACCCACGGTTTCTGGTGGACATAAAACAACTGTACAGCCCGTTGCCCCCTCTAAATTGGTGGCATGACCAACTCGGATGCCATTGATTGCTGTCATCGTTTCATTCATCGAAGTCATCATCCCATTCTGATTCATCTAATTCTTCATCGTCTGGAAATAGCAAATCCATTGCATGGCTATAATCTTCAGGACTGACTAGCACCCGCACTTCGCCCCAATTCCCAATGGTAAAGCCTAAGGCACTGGCTCCAGCTTCCCCTTGTACCATCGACTCGATTCCCTCAGCTCTCAACCGACCTGCAATAATATGTGCTTCTTGCATATTCGGCACAATACAGACTGCCTGCCATTCTGGATATTTTGGTTTACGGACCCGCGCTGGTTTCGTCATACTCATCCTCATCACCTTGCATTTGAATCACATCAGTTCTATCCGGCAGATTGTCAATAAATTCCTCTGGAAACAGCAATCGCACAGCCAGATTATAGTCTTTTGGACTCACTAAAACTTTAATTTCGCCCAATCTGCCTATATGTACCCCGATTGCACTGGCTCCGGCTTCTCGATGAATGACATTGGGAATACCATCTGCATCTAGTCGTCCACCGATGATGTATGCCTCTGGCAAGTTATGTGTTGTGTAAACAATCATCCATTCCGATGATTGCGGTTGCTTCATTAAATCCGACATCAAGTTTCCTATCATAATTTTACATCACCAAATTTAACATCAAAATCTAACGAATCAAAAAGGTGCAGTCTATCGCCCAACCGCACCCTATTGAAATATGAAAGTAGGATTATTTAATTTGATAATTACGTATTGGCATGGATCGAAAGAAGAGTGGGAGATGGTTGGGAAAAGGTTGGCAACGGCTTACTCTCCCACATCGTCTCCAATGCAGTACCCTCAGCGCTCACGGGCTTAACGACCGGGTTCGGAATGGGACCGGGTGGACCC
>JANQRM010000519.1 GCA_028284565.1 Anaerolineae bacterium
CGCGATTATCATGCCCTCTGTGACGCTGGGTGTGGGGATGGCGGCACGTATCTCCCGACTCACCCGTTCTGCCATGTTGGAAGTCCTCAACCAAGATTATATCCGCACGGCTTATAGCAAAGGCTTAAAGTCAAATACGGTGGTGTTACGCCATGCTCTGCGTAACGCGATGATTCCCATCATCACAGTATTTGGCTTGCAATTGGGCTATTTGCTGGGTGGCTCGGTGGTGGTCGAGAGTGTGTTCTCATGGCCCGGACTGGGACGCTTAATTATCGAATCGATCAATGTTCGTGATATTACGGTGGTACAAGCTGGACTCTTCTGGTTCGCCTTGTCCTTTATGATTATCAATTTTGTTGTGGATATGCTTTATCTCTTCCTAGACCCCCGCATTCGTTATGATTAGAGACTGCTCATGGATGATGTCACACCTAAGCCCAAGATAAAACCAAAACGCAAATCAAATGTGGCTGAGTTAACGCCGTCTCCAAGCCGTTGGGCAACCTTCACTTATGCGTTGAGAGGCAGTCCTGTCGGGATGCTAGGGCTTGCCATTGTGTCGTTTGTGATTCTCATTGCGATTATCGGACCTCTGATTTCACCACATGACCCCGTTGATGGCAACCTCCGGGCGCGTTTCAAACCACCCGGCTTTGCAGATGAAACTGGAATATACACACTCGGTACAGATCAACTTGGACGTGACATCTTTAGTCGAATTATCGCAGGGAGTCAGGTGTCGGTGTTTGTGGGTATTGTATCGGTTCTCATCTCCGGCACGCTTGGTGTGATGTATGGCTTGATTAGTGGATTCGTCGGCGGTTGGGTGGATTCGCTGATGATGCGGGTTGCGGATGGTCTACTCAGTATTCCCTTTATCATTCTTGTCGTGGCAATTTCAGGTGTCATTGGTGCAGGCTTGACGACACTCATCTTGATTCTCGGTCTAACCGGTTGGGTGACTTATGCTCGGGTGATTCGGGGCGAAGTCCTCAAAGTTCGTGAAATGGAATATGTGGTTGCCGCCTATTCGATGGGACAATATCAACGCAAGGTGATGCTCCTCCACATTTTGCCCAATGTAGCCTCTTCGGGCATTGTCCTAGCCGCGATTCAAGTTGGGGTGACGATTTTGGCGGAGTCCTCACTGAGTTTCTTAGGATTGGGAGTCAAAACGCCCACGGTTACATGGGGCTTGATGCTGGCAGATGGCAAGCAATACATCAACAGCGCATGGTGGATGACAACCTTCCCCGGCATTGCAATTACGATTACCGTTCTCGGTGTCGTTTTCTTGGGAGATTGGCTACGTGACTTCCTTGACCCCAAAGTGCGGGGTCGAGATTAGGAGAATATCGAGTGGACTCCTTTCGTGTGCCACGTACTCGTGCCTATGAAACTCATCGCACCCTACGAGACGACATCTTAACTGCAATCGACCCCGTGATATTTGGCAACAGTCGGGCAAGCTACGATGTTCGTGCCGAATTTGAGCGCGCCTTTGCTCAAGAGATGGGACAATCTCATGCCATTGGTGTCCATTCTGGAACAATAGGCTTATTTATTGCTCTTCGAGCGTGTGATGTGAGTATCGGCGATGAAGTGATTACGGTTGCCAATTCAGACATCTCCACCACTGGAGTTATCCGTCAGTGTGGTGCAGTCCCTATGCTATGCGATGTTCACGAATCCGACTACACGATTGATGTATCACTTGTTGAATCACTCATCACACCTCGTACACGTGCAATTATCCCCGTCGATTTGCATGGACATCCTGCCAATGTAAAAGCACTCCGTCCACTAGCCGAATCCCATAACCTCAAAATTATTTCGGATTCGGCACTCGCGGCGGGTGCCATCGATCATGATCAACCCGTTGGTACATTTGCAGATGTGGCAGTCTTTAGCTTTGCGCCCATCAAACCGCTTGGAAGTGTGGCAAATGGTGCTATGATCGTGACTAGCGATGATGACCTTCACCAACGCATACGCCACTTGGTTGGCTATGGACACGACCCAGATTTTCCAGACCGTGCGCTGGGGTATCAGAATTACATCGAAGAAGGCTTTAACGTCCCGCTGGATGGAGTCGAATCGGCGATATTAAAGGTGAAACTCCCTTACCTCAAACAATGGACGGAGCAACGGCGCGTCGTCGTCCAAGCCTATTATGATGGATTAGCTGATACATCTGCCCGATTGCCTTCTTTCCGACCCGAATCCCAACCGACGTTTCGTTCTTATTCCATTTGCGTTGATAACCAACCAGCCGTACATCAAGGCTTACGAGACGCAGGTATCGAAGCTGTACTTCATTATTCGCCGCCGATTTATCACTACACAGTTTATCAAGATGGACTGACCAATGCCGATAACTTGCCTATCACCGATAAACTCGCCAAGCACCTTGTCAATCTGCCTGTGACTCCCGAACTTACCCCAGACGACACCAATTATGTTTTGGATGTATTGTGTGACCTTTTGAAAGGATAGTTTTAAGGAGAACAACTCATGACTCAACTCAACCTGTTAGAACAAATCGTGGATTATTCGCTGAAGTTACAATACGAAGACATCCCAAAAGACGCGATGGACTTAGCCAAGTGGATTGTCTTCGATTCGATTGCGACGGGGCTTGGTGGCTATCAACGTCCATTAGGGCAAAAAGCAGTCAAGTATGGACGCACCATGATGGCAGGCGATGAAGCCACCCTACTCGGTGATGGGAGCCGTGTCTCGGTAGAAGGCGCGGCATTTGCCAATGGCGTGATGATTAAAATCTTAGGGATGGATGATTCGCACGTAACTGCCGGACATATCGCCTCCCAAATCATACCCGCCGTGCTTGCCGTCAGTGAAGCCTATAACACCTCTGCCAAAGAGATGCTCGTTGCCATCGTTGCGTCGTATGATTTCGCCGTGCGTGTGGGCAAGTCCGTGCGCCATGTTCATCGGGAACGCGGGTTCGATTTGAAAGGTACGGTTGGCACGATGGCATCTGCATTGGCGGTCTCGCGCTGTGCGGGCTTAGATTTTGAAACGACCTGCCACGCAGTTGGCATCGCGGCGGATTTGTCCTGTAGTACCGAGCAATACGTCTATGAAGGGGGCTTGTGCGATACCAAAGACCTCATCGCTGGCTTCGGTGCGAAAAATGGGGTCTTTGCCATGCGTCTGGCACAAGGTGGCTTTTATGGTCCGCGTGGCGCACTCGATGGAGATTATGGCTTCTTCCGTGCTTTTGGCGAGGGACACGACCCCAATTTATTCGTCGACTTGGGTGAGGATTTTGCCATTACTAGTACAGCCTTCAAGCCACATGGCGGATGCCGACATACCCATCAAGCGATAGATGCCGTCCAAGAACTCTTGAAACAAGGGACGATTCACCTGCCCGATATTGATGCTATTAAATTAGAGACCTATCGCTATGCGACCCAACCCATCTTCCGCGTTGACCCAGAACCGCCATCGCGTGATGTCGCAGGCTTAAGTATCCGTGTCTCGACCTCTGTCGCATTGGCACGCGGTCAAGCCTATCCGCATGACTTTGAAGTCTGGAATGATCCCGAAGTCGCTCGCGTCAGAAAATTGATTGATGTCCAAATCGAACCAGAAATCGAAGCCAGTTATCCGAAACTCAATGGTTGTAGGCTCATTGTGACATTAAACAACGGCGAAACCCGAACTGCCTACCTGCCCAACATGAAGGGCGAACCAGCATTTCGTATGAGTGAGGGTGAACTGCGCGAAAAGTTCTACATGCTCACCAAAGAGCTATTTTCTAAGGAACACGTAACAGAAATCTACAATGCTTGTCAGCAATTACAATATGCAACGAGTGTTCATGATTTGATTGAACTCACGCATACACAACCAACTAGCAAAAAGGTTCCTGTTCGCTAGCGAGTGCATATAATGGGGAATGTTCTTTTTTAATATGCATTCCCCCCACCCTCTCATTCCCATTTTACATGGCTATTCAGTTGGCGTTGTTGTACTCCGACGCGCAATTTCTTCGCGGACAACAGGCGCGATTTTAGTTCCCAGTAGTTCGATGGCATGGAGCAATTTGTCATGAGGCATACTCCCAACACTGAGTTGCAGTAGCAAGCGTTGATGTCCAAATAGCTGGTGCTGGAAGAGTATTTTTTCAATGATGTCATCTGGCGTACCCAGAAAATTTGCACCTCGCAACGTTGCCGAGGCTTCATATTGTTCCAGCCGCATAGGCGACCAACCGCGTTCCCGTCCAATCTTATTCATGACGACCTGTACAGATGGGAACGATACGTCTATCGCTTCTCTGCGTGTATCAGCAATAAAACCATGCGAATTGATACTCAAAGGCAGTGTGGCTGAGTCAAAGCCGGATGCTTGGGCAGTATGGCGATAGAGCTGGACAAAAGGCGCAAATTGCTCCGGCTTACCCCCAATAATTGCCAATGCCATCGGCAATCCACGACTAGCGGCACGAACCACTGAGGCAGGCGTCCCCCCCACACCCACCCATATCGGGAGTGGATTTTGGACTGGACGGGGAAAGACTGGCAAACTATCAATCGAAGCACGATGTTGACCTTGCCACGTCACCCGTTCTTGCTCTCGTAATTGAAGCAAGAGATCGAGCTTTTCGGTAAACAAGGAATCGTAATGATTTAGGTCATAACCAAACAGTGGGAATGACTCGATGAATGACCCCCGCCCTGCAATGATCTCCGCCCGCCCATTCGATACAAGGTCGAGGCTCGCAAAACGCTGGAACACACGCACAGGATCATCCGAGCTTAAGACTGTCACTGCACTGCTTAAGCGGATATTCTTCGTGCGGGTTGCCGCCGCGCCAAGGATAACTTCGGGTGCAGAGGAGACAAATTCCTCACGATGATGTTCACCTAGCCCAAAGACATCCAACCCAACTTGGTCAGCCAATTCGATTTCTTCTAATAGATTAGCAATTCGCTCAGTAGGACTGAGTTTCTGCCCCGTCTTCGGATCAGCGGTTAATTCTACAAATGAATATAGCCCAATCTCAAAGGGCTTACTGGGCTTGTTGTTCGATTGGGTCTCGTCAGGCATCAGTGATCCTTCTGCTTTGTGATAAGGCTGCTTCGCTCGACATATTTTACGGGAACGAGGATTTGTTCAGGTTCATGATTTGGCTCGTCAATATTCCTGAGGAGTAAGTCGAGGGCTTCCTCAATCATGAGATCAAAGTCAATACGGATGGTTGTTAATTGATACGATAAACGCTCAGTTGCTGGCAGACCATCAAACCCAATCACTTGAATGTCATTTGGTACTTGATAACCTAATTCATAACGCAAAGCATCCATCACACCCATCGCCATCAAATCCGACGCGGCGAAAATCCCATCTGGGCGTTCTGACTGTTGCATCAAGTCGCATGTGACTTCGAAGGCAGACTCATACGATAGGTCGCCAACAACTTTAATTGGCGACTCGTAACCATACTTGGCTAACCCCTCCTCAAAACCACGTCTCCGATACTGGCTGGTTGAGGTATTCTCAGGACCCGTTATCAATACAGGGCGTTGTATACCCGCTCGAAACATCGCATCTGCAACCAATTGTCCACCGTGAAAGTTATCAGCGTTGACGCTGTTTACATGATGACTGGCAATCGCTCGATTGAACAAAATCAATGGCGTTTCAAATCTAGCACAAACTTCTGCCATTTCTTCGGACACAATAGCAGAAGTCGTAATTAAGCCATCCACCTGATAGTCCAAGGCATGAGGCAATAAATCATCGGCAGACCGTGCATCCCCGACATTGAATAGCAGAGTTTTGTATCCAATGGCTTGCAAACTGAGGGTGAGTTTTTTCAAGATATAGGGTGCAAAGGCAGTATCAATCCCCGCCATCACAATCCCAATGAGCTGAGACTTATTCGTGATTAGACTTCGGGCAAGGTGATTCGGGCGGTATCCAAGTTCATCTGCCGCTTGAAAGACTTTCTCACGAGTGGCATCCGAGATACGCTTGCTATTGGAAAACACGCGAGACACGGTACTTTGAGATACACCAGCCAGTTGAGCGACATCTTCAGATGTGGAACGATTATTAGACATATAGCTTCCGAGTTCGAGAATAGTCGAAGGGTGTATTAACTTATTTTTTATTTGATATAGGATTGATTGTACATCGGATACCCTCTGCGAAAAACTGTCACTTGCTCTCCTAAATGAGATTGTGTATCATTGACCTTATTGATACATAGTCTCAATAAGAAAAGGTGATTGTAATGCGATCTCTAATTCTGTTAGTCGTTCTTTTTATCCTCGGTCTTCCCCTTTCAGCACAAGAAGATCGTCTACAGATTGTTGCGAGTCATAGCATTTTAGGCGATGTGGTGGCGAATGTTGCTGGTGATGGCGCAGATGTGATTCTCACAATGCCGCGTGGCGCAGACCCACATAGCTTTCAACCAAGCCCAAGTGACCTGACCGCACTAGCTGATGCCGATGTCGTGTTTATCAATGGAGGATTCTTTGAAGAAGGTCTGCTCGAAGCGATTGAAAATGCAGGGGATAACATGCTGATTGTTCCTGTTTCCGCCTGTGTTGAAGTGATTGGGTTTAGTGGTCATCATCATGGCGACGAACACGGTCACGACGAGGAGCATGACCACGACGACGAACATGAGCATGGCGAAGAAGGGGACGGTCACGAGGACGAGCATGACCATGATGAAGACGGGGATGAGCATCATGAAGACGAAAATGGTCACGAAGATGAACATGACCATGACGAAGAAGAGGACGGTCACGAGGACGAGCATGACCATGATGAAGACGAACACAATGACAGCAAACTTGCTGAGCAATGTGACCAACACCATGCAGAATTAGAAACCCTTTTTGCCCTCGCTCACCATGATGAAAACGTTCTCGGACAACTCCACAATGTTGAATGTGCTGGTGAATCCTGTGACCCGCATGTTTGGATGAATCCTGAAAATGTGATGTTGTGGACGCTTATCATTCGTGACACCTTGATTGAACTTGATCCTAATCAAGCAGAGCGATATACAGCCAATGCCACCGCTTATCTGGAAGCATTGAATGGTCTCTCGATTGAAATAGATAATATGATCGATGTACTGCCCGTCGAAAATCGTATTCTAATCACCAATCATGATTCACTGGGTTATTTTGCGAGTGAATACAACTTTGAGATTGTCGAGACGATTATTCCAAGTGGCAGTACGTTAACCGACCCTAGTTCTGCCGACATAGCTTCTGTAATCGATACGATACGCGCTGAAGGCGTACCTGTTATCTTCGCCGAATCGACAGTGAATGACAGGCTGGCTCAACAGATTGCCGATGAGACCGGTGCAGAGATTGCGCTCTTATTCAGTGGCTCATTGAGTGAGCTTGATGGACCTGCGAGTACCTATCTCGATTACATGCGCTATAATGTCACAACGATTGTTGAAGCCCTCCGTAGTGAGTAATGATTAAATGACCCAAACTTCTGTCCCTGCCCTTGATGTGCATGACCTGAGTGCTGGGTATCCGGGTGAACGGAATGCGATTCAGAATCTCACGTTTAGTATCGAACAAGGTGAGCGTGTTGCCCTGATTGGTCCCAATGGTGCGGGCAAAAGTACGCTCTTCAAAGCCATTGCCGGACTGATTCCATTCATATCGGGTCACATTTCGGTGCAGGGAGAAGATTGTCGCAGTAGTCATATCTATGTCGGCTATGTCCCCCAAACGAGTGAAATCGACTGGACATTTCCGGTGACGGTGGTTGATGTCGTCATGATGGGACGCGCCCGTTATAGCAAATGGTTTCCTTGGTCGCGTCGTAGAGATCATCAACAGGTCAACTCCCTTCTGAAACAACTGCATTTACAAGACCTCGCAGACCGTCCCATTAGTGAGCTGAGTGGTGGGCAAAAGCGGCGGGTGTTCATTGCGCGCGCACTCGCTCAAGAAGCCAATGTCCTGCTGATGGATGAACCCTTCACCGGAGTGGATACTACCGCTGAACAGACCATTATGGAATCGCTCGACATTTTGAGAGCGCAAGACATTACCATATTGTTGGCGACGCATGATATGGCACGGGCATCGCGTGATTTTGATCGGGTGATGTTGCTCAACCAACAGATTATCGCCTATGGCAAACCCGATGAGGTTATTCAAGCAGATACCTTGCGAGAAGCCTATGGCGGAGCGTTGAATGTCTTCCAGCAAGGTGAACAGACCATCATCATTGCGGATGAACATGGAGCCAATGTTTGAGATGGAAGACCTGATTAAA
>JANQRM010000521.1 GCA_028284565.1 Anaerolineae bacterium
CCAACTCTTAGCGACCAATGATGTGCATTATGTCCTTGAATCGGATGCGGATGCTCATGATATTTTGCTCTGCATTCAAACCTCTGCCTTACAAAATGCGCCTAATCGAATGCGCCTCTTACCGCATGGGAGCTACTATCTGAAATCGGCTGATGAGATGCGTCGGGACTTCAAGGGCGCGCCTCAAGACATGGTGGAAGAAGCCTTTTATAACTCCATCAAAATCGCTGAGATGTGTTCTGTGGATTTGAACACCGACGGCTATCACCTGCCAGTTTTCCCCACGCCACCACCCCATAATGAAGCCTCCTATCTACAGTATCTCTGCGAACTGGGCATGGACTGGCGATATGATGGTAATTGGCGCAATGATGCTGTCCTAACGGAACGCCTCGATTATGAATTGAGCGTGATTAACACGATGGGTTTTGATACTTATTTTCTCATCGTGTGGGATTTGTGTGAATATGCCCGCCACGCCGATATTTGGTGGAACGTGCGCGGTTCGGGTGCAGGGAGTCTCGTCGCCTATAGCTTAGGCATTACGAATATCGACCCCATCCAAAATGGCTTGCTCTTTGAGCGATTCCTCAATCCAGACCGTGTAAGTATGCCCGATATTGACCTCGATTATCCCGATGACCGTCGTGGTGAGATGATTGCCTATACGGCGCGCAAATATGGTGAGGATAAAGTTGCCGCGATTATCACCTTTGGGACATTGGGTGCGAAAGCCTCTGTGCGCGATGTCGGACGGGTCATGGACATTGACTTGGGGACAATTAACCGCGCGGCGGGGATGATTCCGCAAGAAGCCAAGCAGAAACCCATCCGTGAGTATGTCGACAGCAACCGCGAATTGTTCGACCTCTATAACTCCGATAAAGCCATCCAACAGGTAATTGATACTGCTATTGAATTACAAGGCATGACCCGCCATGCCTCCACCCACGCGGCTGGAGTCATTGTCTCTGATAGACCACTGGTCGAATATCTCCCCTTGCACCGCATCACAGGCAAAGACCCTAGCGGAGGTTCACTGAAAGCCGTGACTCAATTTCCAATGGAAACAGCGGAGTCAATTGGCTTGCTGAAAGTTGATTTCTTGGGATTATCCACACTCACCATTCTGCGGAAAGCCTGCGACCTTGTGGGGAAACACCAGGGTATCCATTACACAATGGATAACATCCCGTATCGCCATGATGATCAACGTATTACCAACGAAGACCGAGCAAAATTGGATGAAGCCTTTGCCATGATGGGACGTGGTGAAACCATCGGTGTATTTCAAGTGGAAAGTGTGGGGATGCAACAAATGCTTCGTGGGATGCGTCCGAAGCGATTTGAGAACATCGTCGCTGGAATTTCACTCTACCGTCCGGGTCCAATGGAATTTATTCCGACTTATAACGCACGTTTCCATGGTGAAGAAGACGTCGAATATCTCCATCACAAACTCGAACCCATCCTTGCTGAGACTTATGGCATCATCACCTATCAGGAGCAGATTCTCCAAATCGCCGCCGAACTCTTTGGCTATAAACGGGGTGAAGCCGACCTCATGCGGAAGGCAGTCTCGAAGAAGCGCGAAAAAGATTTGATGAAGCACAAAGCCTTGTTCCTTGAACGGGGTCCCGATCATGGAGTTGATGTCGAAACATCCGAGAGCATCTTCAAAGATATTGAATTCTTTGCTAATTATGGATTTAACAAATGTCTCGTTGGTAGTACTCAAATCCTCGATGCCCAAACGGGGATGCTCCATACAATTGAAGAATTATATGAAAATCAATCGCTTATCAAGCAAACGCTATCGCTTGATACGGACACCTACCATTTGAGAGAAGAAGTCATCTCCGCTGTGATGTTGAATGGTGTCAAACCCATTTATCGCTTGACAACGAAATCTGGACGGCAAATCGACGCGACTGGCAACCATCCTTTCTACACCTTTACGGGTTGGGTGAATCTTGAAGATTTGGACGCAAATGAGCAAATTGCTGTTCCACGCTACCTGCCAATTGAGGGTAAGAAAGAACTAGCGATTGATGACCTCATCTCGATTTCGGATTCGATTAATACTAAACAAGCCAACAAATTGCCCAAACTCGTCTTTGAACTGACGAATGGGCAAAATATGCAGATTATTGCGCGCATCTGGGCAAAAGACGGCGCAATCATGGCACATAACAATGTTGTCACCTGCTACTACACTCACGAATCTGAACCCCTTATGCGACAGATTCAACACCTCCTACTTCGCTTGGGTATTGTCAGCCAAGTTGCGATGAATCAATCCCTCGTCGCCAATGTCGGACGAACCTACTATCTGCGAATTATCAAGCATGATGTTCCCAAGTTCATGGATGAAATCTCCAAAGTCACCCGTGACCATGACTTGCCTCTACTTGAAGAAGACTTCATGATTAAATCTGACACGGGACGCTTGCTGTATGAGGACGATAATTTTGAGGAAGATGTTTACTGGGATGACATCGCGTCGATTGAGCCAATTGGTGAAGAACTCACCTACGACCTATCCATTGATACCACCCATAATTTCGTTGCCAACGACATCATCGTACATAACTCTCACGCCTCCGATTATGCCGTTATCACTGTGCAAACTGCCTTCCTAAAGTCGCAATATCCCGAAGAGTACATGACTGCTTTGCTCACTGTCCAACGGGATGATTCGTCCAAAGTCGCCAGCTTCCTTGAAGAATGTCGTCGCCTCAACATCCCTGTGCTTCCCCCAGATGTCAATTACAGTATGCTCGATTTTGATATTGAGCAATTGGACAATGGGCAACGTGGGATTCGCTTTGGGTTGGCGGCGATTAAAAACGCGGGTGTTGCCTCACTAGAATACTTAATTGAACAGCGTGAAGCAGAGGGTGCATTCGAGAGTATCAAAGACCTGTGCCAACGAGTCGATTTAGGCAAAGTCGGTAAACGCACGTTAGAGAGTCTGATTCGCGTCGGCGCATTACGGGGCTTCGGCGAGCGCGCCCCCCTCCTCGCCGGATTGGAAAGACTCGTCTCTTATAGCACTAAGCATCACAAAGACCTAGCGGTTGGGCAAATGACTATGTTCGGCGATACCGGCTTTGAAGAAGAGGATGAAATCCTACAAAACCTACCCAATGTGGAAGAAGTCGGTCCCCGCAAGATGCTCCTATGGGAAAAGGAACTCTTAGGCTTGTATGTGACCGGACGACCCATCGACGCATACAAAGGCATCTTTGATTATCAAAATCTTACCAATGTGAACGATTTACTCGACCCCGACTATCCCAAAATCGGGGAAGACGTGCGTGTTGGTGGAGAAATCGTCTCCATGCGAAAAATCATCACCAAAAATAACGAGAATATGGCAGTGCTTCAACTCGAAGATTATCACGACTCTGCTCAAACCATCGAAGTCGTCCTCTTCCCGCGCACATGGCAAGAGGTTAGTCGGGATTTTGCCGATGTGGACAAAGAACTTGATGAAGGTGAAATCGTCATTGTCCGTGGCAAATTAGATAATCGGCGTGGCGATCATCAGATTATTGCTGAAAGCGTGACCACAAAGTTCGAGGATTTCCGCCCTGATGACAGCAATGGGCAAGCCTATCAACCGACAACAGATGAACCCCAATGGGCGGATAATGAACCCCCACCACCGATGACGATGGATGAGTTAGAAGACATGCCTCCCGCTTATGTGGATACGAGTCTACCCCCAAAACAGGAAGAAGTCGAATCTCCACCAGAATGGGTGGATGAAGAAGCCGAACCGCTTGATTTACCAGAGGATGACTTGCACGACAGCGATGTTCCACGCCTTGTCAAAGTCTTCTTCACGCGCACAGGCGATGGCAATCGAGACAGCCGTAAACTCAAGAGGATTCACGGCATCCTGATTAAGTATCCGGGGCGTGATCGTTTTACAATTATCGTGGATGGTGGGATGAAGCAAATTGCACTTGAATTCCCCGACACGACGCAATATTGTCCAGATTTGGTCGAAGAGCTACAAAAAGCAGATATTGACGACCTCGAATTAGATACACCGGAGGAACTGGCAATCTAATATCTTGATTTAATCGTTGCCCAACGTTAATCTCTGATTGACTTTTTCATGGACAATCTAAGGTGAATTGGGCATCGTTAAGAAAGTTTAATCAAGTAGCCTTTGAATCCCTTTCTGTCTCTCGCTAAAATAGTCTATTAAACGATTAAGATAGAGAATTTTTATCATGACTGATAATGGCAATCACCAAACAGGGACACCAATTGATTTAAAGCGAATCGCTGTCATGACGAGTGGAGGCGATGCACCGGGTATGAATGCGGCAATCCGAGCCGTTGTGCGCGCGGGCTTAGAATATGGTATCGAAGTGTATGGGATTCGGCAGGGCTATCAAGGCTTACTCAACGGTGATATGTCGTTGCTGACAAGTCGTGAAGTCAGTGGGATTTTGCAACGGGGTGGGACGATTTTGCAAACCGCGCGTTGTGAAGAATTCAAAACCAAACAAGGGCGCATCAAAGCGCGTCGTCGCCTGAATGAACTCAATATTG
>JANQRM010000526.1 GCA_028284565.1 Anaerolineae bacterium
ATTAATCACACCCGCAGGCGCGCCAGCTTCGTGCAGAGCGAGCGCCAACAACATGCCAGAGCGAGGCGTATATTCGGAAGGGCGGGCAACAACCGTACACCCAGCCGCCAATGCCGCTGACCACGTCCGAACCAGATTATATACAGGGAAGTTCCAAGCCGTGATTGTTCCGACAACTCCAAGCGGTTGCTGTATGACCTGTATACGACGTGTGGATGTACGTGATGGAATAATCCGCCCGTAGGCGCGTTTGCATTCTTCCGCATTCCACTTGAGATAGTTGGTTGCACTCCGCCATTCAGCTAATGATTCACTGAGAGGTTTTCCAGATTCTTCTGTTGTAACTCGCGCAAATTCCTCAGCCCGTTCTAATATCCATTCAGCCGATTGATACAATATTTCCGCACGCTCATAGGGTGTTGTTCGAGACCACGATTTGAAAGCTGTGTGCGCGGAGTCAATTGCTGATTTCGCATCACTTGCGTTCCCAAAAGGCACTTGTTGAATAACGTCTTCAGTCGCTGGGTTGATTAAGTCCCAAGTGCCGCCATTTTGTGCATCGACCCATTCACCATTAATCAATTGCTTAAAAACATCGCTCATGACAGCACCTTTTCATTTGAGACAACTTTCATAGCTTCCTCAACAATTGCCATGGCTTCGTCTATTTGTTCATCTGTGATATTTAATGGTGGCAAGAAGCGGACACAGTTACTATATAATCCGGCTCGAATGGTAATCAAACCCCGTTGCAGGGTTTCATGATTAACTTGTGTGGCTTGTTCATTCGCAGGGGTTTTCGTCTCACGGTCTTTGACCAACTCCATGGCTAGCATCGCTCCCAACCCCCGAACATCCCCAATTAAATCGTACCAGTCTTGCATATTTTGGAGACTATTCCGAATGTGGTCTCCAATTTCCGATGCCCGTTGCAAAAAAGTTGGCTGGCGAATCATCTCAATTGCTTCGATTGCCGCGACACAAGCTAAAGGATTGCCGCTATACGTTCCGCCTAATCCACCGGGATGCGGTGCATCAAGGATTTCAGCGCGCCCTGTCACTGCTGCAAGAGGCATTCCACCAGCAAGTGACTTCGCCGTTGTAATCAAATCCGGCACAATATCATAATGTTGGATGGCAAAAAGTTCTCCAGTTCGTCCAAAACCACATTGAATCTCATCAGCAATCATGACAATGCCATATTCATCACAGAGTTCACGGATGCGAGACAGAAAGCGTGGAGGTGTTGGAATAAAGCCACCTTCCCCTTGAACCGGTTCGATGACAATCGCCGCGACTTCGTTAGGGTCAACTTGGGCAATAAAGGCATTTTCCAATTGCCAGATACTATATTCGATAAATTCTTCTTCAGATAGTCCTTCTGGGCGACGATAGACATTCGGGAATGGAAGGCGATAGACTTCGGGTGCAAAAGGACCAAACCCTTTTTTGAACAGCGCATATTTGCTGGTCATTGCCATCGTCATATTGGTACGCCCATGATATGCGCCTTCAAAGACAATGACGGCTGATCGTGAAGTGTAAGCACGCGCAATCTTGACAGTCGCTTCGACTGCTTCTGCCCCGCTATTCAGCAACACCGACTTCTTCTCAAAATTACCGGGGGTTATCTCATTCAATAGTTCGCATACACGCACATAAGGTTCATATGTCCCGACAATAGCGCACATATGGATTAGCTTTTCCGCTTGTGATTGTAACGCCTGTACAAGATTCGGAGGACAATGCCCCACTGCTAAGGTGCCAATACCACCTGCGAAGTCCAATAAGTGATTGCCATCGACATCAACAACCACTGCACCTTCAGCCCACTCTACTGCGATTGGAGTAAGTTTCGCCGCACCTCTTGAAGATGCCTTTTCCCGACGTGCCACAAGTGCTTGACTGTTGAGTCCGGGGATTTCTGTCTTTAATTGAATACTTTCCATCATGGTCTCTTTTGATGAATCAATAGTTTATGATTGAAATGATTGGTGATTTTCCCAGCGTTGAGGGGGTTTACTATCCACAGCATCTAAGATACGCGCATAGGTATGTGGTTTACGCTGATGTAATAAGGGAAACAAATTGCGCCAGCGTGCCAATACTCCACCATCTAAGGTTGCAACAATCGTTTCTGTTGTATCGCGTCCAGCTTGTGCCAATATCTCCCCTGACGGCGCAGAGATAAAGCTACTCCCATAAAACTCATTTGTGCTTTCCGTCCCAATCCGATTTGCCGCCGCAATATAAACCCCATTCGCAACGGCATGTCCACGCATGACAGTCTGCCATGCTTCTTGTGTATCAATATCTGGATCAGTGGGTTCAGAGCCGATCGCCGTCGGATAAAAGATGAACTCTGCCCCATTCAAGGTACAAATACGCGCCATCTCTGGAAACCATTGATCATAGCAAGTGGGAACAGATATTTTCACTGAGTCTAAATCATGCACGGGATACTCGATTGCCCCCTCGAAGAAGTCAGTTTCATGATAACCTTCACCTGATGGGATATGGACTTTTCGGGTGTAATGAATCAACCCCTTTTGTGGATAATGAATCGTGGCAGTATCGAAGTAACGTCCATCATCGGTCTTCTCAAATAAGCTCCCGATAATCCTGACATTATTTTGTGATGCGAGTTCCGAGAAGAAGCTATCCGATTCACTCCCGATTAAATTTTCTGCCCATTCAAAGCCACCTTTATCACGAGTCACCGGGAAATAGGGCGAAAGAGACAGTTCTGGCAAGCAGACAATTTCCGCACCTTGTTCCACAGCATCTTTTGTCAATTCTCGATAAGTTTGTTTCATCTGTTCGCGGGATGTCCATGCCAACTGAATGAGTGCAACAGTCACTGATTCCATGACTACATACTCACTGATTCGGGAACACTTTGACGAAGGGCTATTTCAAAGATTGCCATAGCTTCATCAATTTGCTCTTGCGTGACAATTAAGGGGGGTATCCAACGAATAACATTCCCAAACGTTCCACAAGTCAGTAGAAGCAGGTTACTATCTAAACAGGCATTTAAGACATTGCTGGTAGTTTGTTTATCAGGTGAGCCATCAGGCTTTGTGAATACGACACCAATCATTAACCCTAACCCGCGCACATCACCGATACAAGGGAATTGTTCTTGAAGGGATGACAATTTCGACTTGAGATATTTTCCCATCTCATATGAATTGTTGACTAAGCTCTCTTCTTGGATGACTTCAATCGTGGCTTTTGCACCTATCGCAGAGATTGCACTTCCACCGCCATACGTTCCACCATGTGCGCCTGTTGTCCATTTTTCCATCAGAGAACGGTTCGCACCTATCGCAGAAATCGGTAAGCCACTGCCCAAACCTTTCGCCATGATCAAAATATCAGGTTCAATATCGGCATATTCATATGCAAAAAATCGACCTGTCCGTCCAAAACCTGTTTGAATTTCATCGGCAATCAGCAGAATGCCGATTTCATCACAAATCGCCCGCAACTCTCGTAAGAACTCAGGTGGAGCAGGGACATAGCCTCCTTCACCTAGCACTGGTTCGATTACCATCGCTGCTGTCTCTGAGGCAGGTGTTTGCCCTTTAAGCATCAGTTGTAATTGAGATAAACAAAAATCAATTGTCATCGAATCATCCCAGCCGTAATAATAACTGTAAGGGAATGGTGCAACAAACACACCACTTGGCAACGGTTGATAGTGATGGCGATAAATCGTCTTGGAGGTCGTCATTGCCATCGTTTGAGCAGTTCGCCCATGAAAGCTCCCTTGAAAAACAATGACATTCGAGCGTTTTGTGGCATGTTTGGCTAGTTTCACTGCCCCTTCAACGGCTTCTGCCCCGCTATTTGAGAAAAAGAAACTGTTGATTGAATCTAGTGTGACTTTATTTAAGGTTTCGGCTACTTCCAAGACAGATGGTGAGACGACAATATTCATCTGCCCAAAGATGAGTTTCTCAGCCTGCTCTTGAATCGCCTTGACAACTTTTGGATGGCAATGTCCTGTATTGGTCACACCAATGCCACAGGTAAAGTCGATGTAGCGTTGCCCCTCAGCATCATAGAGATAGACTCCCTCGCCACGTTCCGGCTGGATGTTCGTTAAGTGTGTCCAAACAGGCGACAATAAATCTAAATTACTCATTAGCTTTCCTCGTTTGATCAATAAGTGCTTTCAATTCAAGAAATTCTCGTTCACTTTGGTCCAGATAATCTTGAATCTCGAGCAAATGCACTTGGTTGCAGATAAACCCGCAAGTTGGGAAGTCCCAGCCGTCGCTTTCTGGTAGCTCCGCGACAAATGGAGGAAACTCATCTTGAAATCGAAGGAAACAAAGCGACTTCCAGCGTTCAGGGATAGCCGATAGCTGGATACTAAATTGTTGAGTTACAGCGACAATTTCACATGCGATTGATAGTGTTTCATCAAAATTTACCTTCCAGAAAAAGGTGTCAAATCGTTCCCCAAGCGGAATTTCAAACGGGCTATAATCCAAGAACAGCCCAACACTGTTTTCAGATATGTCAGCAGGCGGACCTTCTCCGAATTTATCTAATGCCGTCTGCGAGGCACGACTTTGTACCATCAAGAAATGTTTATTATTTTCCATTAAGACACCAAGACTTCTTTTGCGACGCGTTTCCCAGTCAAATAGGCTCCATGCACAGTTGAAGCACGATGATTCGGTGCAGTTGCTTCTCCTGCCCAATACAGAGGCGGAGTCGGTTTTGCTAGCTTAAGTCGCGCTTCTGAACCTCCTACTAAAGCAACACTATATCCACCACATGCAAAAGGATCATTGACCCAATCTACCATCTCCATTTTAGATGGCAGAATATTTAGATTATCCAACTCTTTTCGGAGAGTCTCTAAGCCTTGAGATAAAGCATTTTTCTTGCCGATTGCCAGCAATTCCCGCGCCCAGTCACCCGTTGCAAAAGCTGTCCATACTTGATAATCAGTATCATGTCCCGTTGTCGGTGACCACCACATCGGCGGATTATTGGCACTGTAAATTGCCATGATGTCATTTGGCAGTATTGGCTCATCAAAATAGTAGATAAGTTTAAGCACAGGTCCCATTCGCAACCCAGAAAATGCATCCTGTTTTTCCTGTGGAAGAGCAGGTGAGAATTCGATAGTATCCGATTGAAGCACCCCCAGAGGCAGTGTTACAACGATTTTATCTGCATTGTAGGCACCATGATTCGCTGTAATTTGAACAGTCTCTCCCCATTCGATATGTCGAACGACTTGATTGAGTTGAATTTCTAAGCCTGTCGCCAGATGCTCAATCAATCGACCATAGCCTTGCAGAATACGATAATCCCCTTCCCCGCTTTCGCCATCGTTATCATCTAGTTCGTCCAAACATGCTTTTGCACTCAAAACTCGCATATCGTCACCAACTGCGTTAGCATATGACCGTTTGACATAATGCAACTGTTCTTCACTAAAGCCAATACGCTGTAAATATGATTGCCACGATTCATCTTCTTCATCCACATCACATTGAGGCAAATCCCATGACCGTGTGATATCAAAATCAGGACTTCGTTGACGCGCCTCTTGCATGGTCAGCCAATCGCCATTTTCCATACGGACAAAGGAGTCATCTGTTTTACACCAGTGAATGGTTTCTAGTTCAAGTTTGCGAATGAGTTCCCAAGTTGCGACTTTATCTCCATGCACAAATTCGCCACCGAATTCCACAGGAATATTACAAAAATCACGGTTAGTATACGTGCGTCCGCCAATACGGTCTCTTGCTTCCAACACGGTTACTTCAACCCCCGCATCATGCAAATCTCGCGCGCAGGCTAACCCCGCTATCCCTGCGCCTATCACCAACACACGCATCTCATGCCTCGCGATAATCTGGGTTGAGCCAAACGATATGTACTGCCGCATCTCCAGCATCAGGTTCAGACAAGTAATTTTCAATGACACTCCATGCTTCAAAACCTCGATTCATCTGCATGGTTACGGTTGGGTCAACAATGTCGCGGCTGATAACTTTCTCTCCATACTCTTTGGGAGTTAGGGAATCTTGGTAGCGATAATATCCCATCAGCATACCGCCAGCATACCAGCCTTTCAGGTTTAGGTGTTTCACTAAATCAAAGCGAGCTTGATAGAGCACTGTTCCCACCCCTTGACGACGGAAATCAGGACGCACTGCCATCTCCACACCGTAGAGCCATTCACCATTTGGATTATGATTCACTATACCTTTTGCGCCAATTTCATCTTCCCAAGAACGCGGAGGTTCTGTCGGGGGACGTGAAATCCGCATTGTTGACGCTATTCCCACAACCAATTCATCAGCTCCATCCCCATACACCGCAACAAACTGTCCTTCTGGAAAACGGACTAATTGTTCATCTACATCTGTTGGATTAATACAATCAGGGCAATCAACATCAAGTGGTACTTCATAGGCTAAGCGTACGGTGTCATAAACCCCTTGTCGATGTTGAGGTTGGGTGTTTTCAATGGTAATTCGTCGATCCATTCACATTCTACCTGTATCCAACCATAAAGGAGAGTGTATCTAAAACTGAGTTTATCATGGCAATATATTTGCTTAATTCAATTGCCCGAATTATAGTATGCCCTAACTTTGAGTATTTGGCATCCTGAGTATCTGATGGCTAGTGTCCATCCCATGAAAAGGCAAGGGTTCAAACTCGCGTTCCCAGCGATTTTTTGGCTTTTTGTATTCTTCTTACTCCCGCTGATTTTTGTGCTGATTGTCAGTTTTTTGACACGTGGTCAAGGGGGAGCTGGCGTACTTCCGCCAACGATTGACCATTATAATCGTGTGTTCGATGTCTTTTGGGTGGTCATCTGGCGGTCTATTATCATCGCTCTCTTCACAACCATTTTCTGCCTTCTACTGGGCTATCCACTGGCATTTTTTATTAGCACTCGCTCTTCATCACGCAATCGACAACTCGCTTTGTTTTTTATTCTCTTGCCATTCTGGACGAACTTTCTCGTCCGCACGTATGCCTTACAGACTATTTTAGGACGTGAGGGCATTATCAATACCTTTTTGATTAACATAAATGTTATTTCTGAGCCATTAACGCTACTCAATACTCCTGAAGCCGTTCTAATCGGACTGGTTTATGGATTCTTACCTTTCATGGTTTTGCCTATATATGCATCCGTAGAACGGTTGGATTTTCGCTTTATTGTAGCCGCTTATGATTTGGGGGCGAATGATTGGCGTACTTTCTGGCGAGTTGTTTTCCCTCTGACACTCCCCGGAGTGGTCGCAGGGTGTACACTCGTGTTTATTCCAGCAATAGGCTCCTATATCACACCAGATTTGCTCGGTGGAACACGCGGACTGATGATAGGCAATCTGATTCAAAGCCAATTTCGAGGACGTGGCAATATTCCACTCGGTTCAGCATTATCGGTTGTGTTAATGGTCATTGTGATGGTTGGGATGCTTATTTATGTTCGATTTGGCGAAAGGTCAGACACATGACCCTCG
>JANQRM010000546.1 GCA_028284565.1 Anaerolineae bacterium
CCATTATGGTTGTCGTAGGAGATAGCAATCGGGGCAAAGTCGAACCCATTCTCGAAGACCGCTACTATCGCTTTGACCATATCCGCTTGTGGTGGCCCATGCAAGAATATTTCCATCTGACCGCCGAGCGAGTCACCAATGCGCTTGACTTCTCCCGTGAGAATGAAACGGCGAATCTGATTCGGCAGGGCATGTTCAATATCTGGTGGAATCGCGATTATACAACTTATGGAGAAGCAACAGGAAAAGATTTCAGCATCACCAATTGGCCCGTTGCAGACCGTATGCATGTTTATGTCCGCAAAGATTTCGCCGCCCAAATCTGGGCATATGGAGTCGGGGATGGCGCAGTCTTCACCGAAATTCCAACCGAAGTCAATTTGTGTATTGCCAACTGGATGCAATATGAAACACTCGATATTTATGATGCGGATGGACTACCCTTAGTCCGCCCCTTGGACATTGAGATTGATGCCAATGGTACACTCTACATTGCTGAGGAGTACGGCAATCGTGTGAGTCGTTTTGATACGGATGGGAATTATCTGGGCAGTTGGACATCACCCGTTGAAGCTGGGGATGGCTTAGTCTTCAATCGTCCCAATGGCTTGGATGTTGCGCCAGATGGTAGTCTCTTCATCGTTGATACATGGAATTATCGCATTCAACATCTCAACCTAGATGGCGAATATCTGACACATTGGGGGCAAGCAGGTGAGTTCGGCTTCGATGCCCCTATTGAACCCAAAGATGCCTTCTGGGGTCCGCGTGATGTTGTGGTCGATGAGATGGGACGCATTTATGTCACGGATACAGGCAACAAGCGGATTCGGGTTTACCAACTCAATGGCTTATCAGTTGAACATCTTTATGATTTGGGCGAGGGCGGAAGTGGCTTGGCACAACTGGATGAACCGAGTGGTCTCGCATATCATCCTGATGGACGCTTGTATGTCGCTGACACATGGAATCGTCGCGTTGCTATCTTTGACGGGAATACGGCATCCTTTATTGAAAACTTCACAGTGCGGGGATGGTATGAACAAGCCCTCAATCGTCCCTATCTTGCCTTGGATATTGAACGCGATTTGCTCTATGTTACTGACCCCGATAGCCAGCGTGTCTTGATTTACGACTCAGCGGGCAATTGTATGGGGTCATTTGGCTCAGCAGGTGATGATACATCTATGGCACAATTCAGTGCAATCGGCGGTGTGGCAGTTGATAGTGAAGGGTTTGTCTATGTGACGGACTCAACCTTGGGACAAGTCTTCAAATTTGCACCATATGCACCCCCTGCTCCCGAATCAGGTGTTCCCTTGAGCTTTGATGATGATGCAGAAGTGACAGTAGAAGTCACCGATGAGGTCGAACCCAGCGAATAACAATTGTGTTAAACTAATCGACGGTAAAATCAAAGGCGTATGTGCAAGCATATGCCTTTTCTATTGGAGATTCTAAGATGATACGATGGATAGGCTTGCCTATTCTCATCACTGTTTTTTCTATCATTCCATATTTCAGTGACGGGGCAATAACAGATAGTTGGTTTGTCCTTATTGTATGGATTGTTGTTCTACTGCATTTGTCCACATTCAAGAGTCGGTTGAGAAAACTAAAGCACTGGCTTCAACGATATCCGATTGTTCTCTGGTGCGTGATTCTACTTTTTATCGCTGTGGTATTCGGCTATGGGTTTGCTGTCTATCAACCGGTTTTGGGACGTACTATAGATGCAAGCATGATTACCTTTGGATTATTCGCTTTCTGGGGATTTTGGCAACTCATCCATATCGTTTTATCCAGAAACGACAATCCCCATAACCTTCCATCCTTAGAAAATAGCCCTTGGACTGGCGGACTCATCACGCTCACGACCCTTATTATGATGTGTATTCTTATTGAAAGCGGAATGCGGTTGTTTATGGTGCAATCCGATGCTTTTGCCTTCACCATCATGCACCAGCAATGGGAAGCACTCTACTGGAATCCTATCAATGAACTTGGCTACCGAGATTATCCAGTAGATACGGATGAAGATAAAATCCACATCGTTGTACTTGGCGATTCTTTCGCATCAGGACATGGTGTCAATTCTATTGATGATACCTTTCCACATATACTGGCTTCGTTGCTGAATGAAAATAGCGAAGACTATACCGTTAACATCATTGCGGAGCTGGGCTGGGGGACACAGCGTCAGAGTGTTGAACTGTCTGAGTTTCCCGTTCAGCCGGATATAGTGATACTGTCCTATTTCATCAACGACATTGACGAAGTGTTACTTGAAAATCCGGTGCAGGTAAATTTCCCAGAACCACCGATTTCATGGCTGACAGAAAACTACTTTCTACCGAGTTTTCTCTATTGGCATATCTTCCAATTGGGAATTGGTGGTGAATCTGTCGCATATAAAGACCGCTTATTTGATGCCTATGAGGATGATATATTATGGGAGGAACATAGCCGTTCCATCCGTCAAATTTTACGTTGGTCAGGGGATCGTCAGATACCCGTAATCGCCCTCATATGGGGTGATTTGCGCCGACCCGATAACTCAGAAATTGCTGTCAAACGCGTCGCCGATTTCTTTGTGGAAAACAATACGCCACTTGTTATCATGCCAGACCATTTAGCCCATCAATCACCTGAAGCGTGGGTCGTCAATCCCTTCGATGCTCACCCAAATGAACAAGCCCATCGCATTGCCGCCCAACAACTCTTGCCCCTTGTTCAACAAGCGAATTTGCCTTGACACGCTGACTCAGCACATGATAAAATATAGGTCGAATATTTGTGGACAGAAAAAGTGGGCAACCCCCACTTTTCGTTTTATATCCACACCCTACCAGTAAGCAAATGAAAAACAAGGACACATAATCCTTGCAGTTGTGGAGATTTCCATGAGCAATGAATTACAACTGGCATTTAATGAGATTTCCGAATTACGCTCATTGTCACCAGAAATTGTGCTAGAAGCCCTTCAAAGTGCGTTGGTCTCTGCTTATCGTCGCTTTTCCGGCGCAAGCAGTTCTCAGATGATCGAAACGCGCGTTGACCCAACGACGGGACGAGTTCGCATCTTTGTAGAAAAAGAAGTCGTCGAAGATGTCGAATATGAAGATACTGAAGTGACGCTAGAACGCGCGCGCTTCTATGAACCGGAATGTGAAATAGGGGATACTGTCCTCGTGCAGGTCGAGATTCCAGCCAAGAGCTTCGGGCGCATCGCCGCGCAAACGGCTAAACAAGTCATCCTGCAAAAAATCCGCGAAGCTGAACGCGAATCCCTCTATGAAGAATTCATTGATCGTGAAGGTGATTTGGTCACAGGTACAGTGCAAAATATCAATTCGAGTCGTGTAACACTTGGCTTTGGTCGTGCAGAAGCGATTTTGCCTCGCTCTCAACAAATCCCCGGAGAGCGTCATCGCCCCCACGATAAAGTGCGGGTTTATGTAATGCAGGTGGAACGGAGCAATCGAGGACCCAATATCATCGTTAGTCGCGCACATCGCAATATGCTACGTCGCTTGCTCGAATATGAAGTCCCTGAAATTTATAATGGGCAGGTCGAGATTAAGGGTATCGCACGCGAAGCAGGCTATCGTTCAAAAATAGCGGTCGCCGCCTTACAAGATGGTGTTGACCCGGTAGGGGCGTGTGTCGGGATGCGCGGGATTCGTATCCAGAATATCGTCAAGGAATTGCACGACGAAAAAATTGATGTCATCGAATGGAATAACGACCCCGAAGCCTTCATCTCTAAAGCACTCAGCCCAGCAACCGTTGCAGGTGTTTATTTAGATGACGACCCCTATGGCGGACGTACCGCTGTTGTCCTAGTACCAGACGACCAATTGTCACTGGCTATCGGACGTGAAGGGCAAAATGCTCGTCTTGCGGCAAAACTTACAGGTTGGCGGATTGATATAAAGAGTGTGACCGAAACTGTACAGGGCGCGCTCGAAAACCTCGAAGTCCCACCGATTTCTGACATCGCCGCCCAATACCCCGAAATGGTTGAAGATGCGCGTCGCGTAGTCGAGAAGAAATTGGCTGAATTAACTGTGATGCCAGAAGAATTCCGCACGCTGAACAAGTTCGCCACACTTATTGAAGATGCGCTTTATGCCCAACGTGAAGAAGCGCGCAACGCCTATCTCGAAGAATTATCGGCTGTCAAAGCAACACTGCCGCCCGAACTGTTTGCCTTACCTGTTGACGCTCTTGATATACCAGAAGACTACAAGTCGATTTTGGAACCCTTGGGTAATATCGGCGAAGTTGTTTTGGGGACATTGACAGATGAAGAACGTATCCAGTCCTATTTCCAAAATGTCGAAGATGAAAATCCGATGACTGTCGTTCAGACTGCCCTCGACAACATCATGATGACAGACCTCTCGGCAAGGGTGAAAGAACTCGAAGCCCAAGAAGCTGAACTTGAAGAATCGGTTGAAGAAGTCAAAGAAGCAGAAGAGGCTGAACGTCCTGTCGAGGAAGCTGTGGAAGACCTTGTTGACGAAGGAATTGATGAAGCTGTGGCCATCGAGGAAACTATTGATGATGGTATTACAGATCAACCGGAAGTTGCCTTAGATGCCTTTGGACAACCCATCATCGAAGAACTAAGTGAACCAGAAGTTGTCGAATTTGAACCCGAACCTGTCATGGCAGACCCCGTCATTGAAGAACTCTATGATGATGCCTTTGAAGAGGAAGAAGACTATTACGACACAGCAAAATCGAGCAAGAAGAAACGTAAGAAAGAACGTCAGAAACGTCGTCAATTAATCCTAGACGAGGACAGTGGACAAGTCATTGCGAAGCGTCGGCGCAAAGGGAGTCGCCGTCGGGATGCGTGGGAAGATGAAATTGATCTCTAGTGACCGACCCTCATGAAGCGTAAACACCCGATACGCATGTGCGTGGTCTGTCGAGAAAAATCTGAGAAGCGGAATTATCACCGGCTTGTACGTACTGAAATAGGTATTCAAGTTGATGAACGCGGTAAATTTCCCGGACGCGGAGCATACCTGTGCGATAAACCGTCTTGTTGGGAACGCGCGATTGCTTCTGATGTATTAGCCAAAGCCTTGCGCTGTTCGCTTCAGCTAGATGATAGAGAGCGACTTCGACAAGCCGTACCGATTTAACATGATAGAGGGTGGATAATAATTCCGCCCTCTATTTGTATAACGAGACTATTTATTGAGAAGATGGTTAAGTAATGGAGGCAAAATCGATGCCAGAAGAGCAAAAAGCGGTCTTAGTACCAGATTATCTATCCGTTCGTGAACTGGCTGAATTGATTGACCAAAGCCCAATTGATGTCATGAAGACATTAATTTCCAACGGGATTATGGCATCCATCAATCAGCAAGTTGATTATGACACTGCCGCAATCGTCATCGAAGAGATGGGGTATGAGGCGCGTTCTGCGAGTATGGTCGCCGCAGAAGAAGAAGAGCAGAAGCGCGAAGAAGAGAAAATCCGCAAGTGGGAAAAAATGTATGCGGGTGAGAAGCGTGAAAACATGCAAACTCGCCCACCCATCGTAACAATCTTAGGGCATGTTGATCATGGTAAGACAACCCTCCTTGACACCATTCGTAAAACCGCAGTTGTCGAAGGGGAGTCGGGCGGGATTACACAGCATATTGGGGCATATCAAGCCCAACACAACGGGCGCACCCTGACTTTCCTCGATACACCGGGTCACGCCGCTTTTACTGCGATGCGCGCACGTGGGGCAGAAGGGGCAGACATTGTAATTCTTGTCGTTGCCGCAGATGATGGTGTGATGCCACAAACCCGTGAGGCTCTTAATCATGCGCGTGCCGCTGACGTCCCCATTATTGTAGCGATTACCAAGGTCGATAAATCCAATGCCAACCCCGATCGTGTGAAACAACAATTGGCTGATCTCGAACTCATTCCTGATGATTGGGATGGGGACACAATGATGATTCCGGTGGACTCGCTTAAAGGTGAGGGGATTGATGATTTGTTGGAAGCGATTCTATTGATTGCGGACGATAATGATATTGATGCCAATCCCAAAGGAAACCTGCGCGGGATAGTCGTCGAATCGGAAGTAGATAAAAGCAGGGGGACTCTCGCTACTTTGTTGGTTATGAACGGTACGATGAAGCGAGGTGATGTCATTGTTGCAGGCACGTCCTATGGTCGTGTCAAAGCGATGTTCGATTACAAAGGCGATCAAGTAAAAGATGTGGTTCCCTCATCGCCTGTCTCGATTCTCGGTTTAGATAATCCGCCCGATCCCGGTGTGATGTTTGAACAAGTCAAGAATGACCGTACCGCGCGTAAAATAGTCGAAGAACGTCTGCTAGAAGCTGAAGAACGCGATCTGTCAGGTCCGTCGGGCATGACCCTCGAAGATATCTTTGCCCAATTCCAATCTGGCACGGTCAAACAACTGAATGTGATCTTGAAGGTTGATGTACAAGGCTCCCTCCAACCCATTATTGATGGACTCAATGATATCTCAGGTGACAATGAGGAAGGGATTGAGATTCGAATTCTCGCATCTGATATTGGTAATATCACTGAAAATGATGTCAATTTGGCAGGCGCATCTGAGGCAATCATTTTAGGTTTCCATGTGGATGTCGATAACGCCGCAAAAACTGCCTCAACGACCTTAGGCGTCGACATTCGCAAGTACTCCGTCATTTACAAGCTATTTGAGGATATCGAACTCGCACTCAAAGGCTTGCTTGAGCCCACTTACGCACCCAAAGTCATTGGTCGCGCAGAAGTCCGTGAAGTCTATAAAATCCCGCGTATCGGTCAAATTGCAGGCAGTTATATCCTTGATGGAGAGGCTCGTCGGAATGCGAAGGCGCGTGTGGTACGCGGTGACGATACACTTGTTGAAGAAACCAAAGTGAGTTCCCTCAAACGCTTCACCGAAGATGTCCGCGAAGTCCGTTCAGGCTTTGAATGTGGTATTGGCTTGGAAGGTTTCAATGATTACAAAGAAGGGGACATCATCGAATTCTTCGTGATGGAACGGGTGGAATAGGATGTCCATTAAACAAGGACGAATGAATGACCGCATTCAGATGATTCTGAGTGAGTTGTTATTCCGCGAGATTTCTGATCCACGTCTTCAGAATGTCACGATCACGGAGGTCTCGCTGGACCCTGAATTGATGTTTGCACGAGTTTATGTTAATGCCTTGGGTGATGAATCCCGCGAACAAGAAGTAATGGAAGGTTTA
>JANQRM010000556.1 GCA_028284565.1 Anaerolineae bacterium
CTTTTGCACGGGCTGTCCGCACATAATCATGATGCAACACTTCCAACACCGCAGACCGTGTCTGACGCGCAAAAATGCCGATAAATTGTGTCCCCAAAACCACAACGGGCAAGATCATATGGCGTACTAAATCCACCAAATTCGCTTCTTCACCGGGGGTACGGATGCCAGCAGATGGTAGCAAATCCAGTTGAACAGAAAAGAAATAGATAAACAATAACCCCATAAAAAAGTTCGGAAATGAGTATGCGCCATAACTAAGGACAGAAATCACATGGTCTACCCATGAGTACTGTTTCATCCCAGAAACCAACCCCGCAGACACACCCAAAATTGTAGCGAAGATGATGGCACACGCGCCTAAAGTCATCGTCGCGCCTAGTCGTTCGCCAATCATTGTCACGACAGGACGTTGACGCAAAAAGGAGTAGCCTAGATTGCCCTGTACGACTTCACCTAACCAACGAACATATTGTACGGGAATGGGATCATTCAGCCCCAAAGCTTCTCGGCGACGCTCCAATTGTTCTTCTGTCATATCACCAGCCGCACCGGGGTCAATCATCGCATCAACAGCATCGCCGGGAGAGGCACTGATGAATGCAAAAGAGATCATGGTTAAGAAAAGAAGTGTCGGTATTGCCTGTATGAGCCGACGTAGTACATATTTAAACATTGGTTTTGTTCACAACTAGATAGCAGAAGAGGAGAGCCCAAACTCCCCTCCCATAATAGTTGGTGATTAACCGTCGATTGTCCAGTCGTTAATGTTCCACGACACTTGCCAGAGGTTCGGTGTCGGTGTCACGCCTTGCAGACTGGCGTTGATGCCATAGACGCTAGGTGGCACAACGATATTGACAGCAGGCACTTGGTCATAGAAGAATTGTTGGATTTCTTGATAGATTGCTTCACGTTCAGCGGGGTCAACGGTAGCCCGACCTTGTACATACAAGTCATCCTTGCGTTCGTCGCAAATCCGCCAGCCCGATGCTTGAGCTTGTCCATCAAAACATTCCCAACGTGGGAAACTGCCGGGGTCGGGGAGCATGTTGGCACTTTGGTTGTACCAGATGTCCCATTCACCACCTTGTAGCGTCTCACGATGAGCTGTGCTTTCTTGCGGGTCTAGTGTGATTTGGATGCCGACATCTGCAAACTGTTGCTGGATAATCGGTAGCAGAATATCAGAATAGCGGTAGCCTGCGGGATAGAGGACGTTGTACACGGTATCCGGACTCCATGCACCATCGGCTTCAGCTTCAGCCAATAATTCTCGCGCTAAATCAGGGTCAAATTCACGTACCATCTGTCCTTCTGGAATCGCCCAATCTTGGAAGAAGCAACATTCAATGACTTCACCCCGTCCGAAGAAGACCCCGTCCAAAATACCTTCGCGGTCAAGCGCGTGAACCATTGCCAACCGGACGCGAAGATCAATAAACCGCGGGTCAAGGTTCAACGAGAGTTGATAAGCATTGCTAGCATTTGCTGATTCAATCACAATATCCGCATTGCTTTCTAACCGTACAGCATCATCTAACGACAACCCTAGCACCAAATCCAGTTCGCCGGATTCAAGTTGTGCCGCCGCGACTGCTGGAGTCAACCAACTGTGGACAAACACAGAGTCGATATTCGGTTCGCCAAGATGATGAGCATCATAAGCTGATAGTTCGACAAATTCACCTTCGACACTTTGGACAAAGGAATAGGGACCACAACCCACTGGGGATTCGGTATTCATGGGATGGGTGGGCCAATCATTCCACGGAACATCACCCAAAATATGCTTGGGTAAAATATACCCATTCGGACTCCCATTCGAGATCGTCAAAACCCAGAGGGGATTGGGTTCATTGAGTGTGAAGCTGATCGTGTTGTCATCAATAATCTCGATACCTTCATACTTGACTGTATCTGCGTAACCAGCGACATCTTCACTGGCGGCAGATTCAATCACAGCATCTGCACCAACAATCGCATCAAAAACGGGCGCGCGTGTCCGATTTTCTGTCCGTTCATTCGGTGTTGCAAACGCTACCCAACTAAATTCGACATCGGCGGCAGTCACAGGTGTGCCATCGTGCCAAGTGGCATTGGGATTCAGGTTGAATGTATAAGTTGTTCCAGCATCATCCAATTCCCAACTCTCAGCCAAATCGGGTTGGATATTGAATTGGTCATCGAGTTCGATTAAGGAGCAGTGGATGGAATGATAGATAAAGGTCGCATCACCAGTTCGTCCAGTATAACCCAACCAGAAGGGAGCCGGTTGAGACGCGGTAAAGACGCTGACACTAGAGCCATCTTGCGCGCTAATAGGTGGGATCGCTAGGATAAAAAGCGAAATCAGAATCAATAAAGTTTTTCGTAAAGACATTGCATATTTCTCCTCATGTAAACGAGTTTATTGAGATTATGTAGAGAAAATAATTCTCCTTCAATAGAAATTCCCCTTTCGATTGTTTTGTCTAATTCAAGCAACATCCAAATAGGGTTGCACCAATTGACGAATTGCATCTTGGGCTTCTGTCGATAAGTCATTCGCATGACAGCATGTCATTCCGCTTCCAAATCCCATCAACGAGGCGGCAAATTTCAAGCACTTGAGCCAATAATCATGTTGATGTAATTGTCCCAATACATTCAAAGCATCTTGACGTTCTAATGCCGATTGCTGATCTCCATTTTGCACCTCTTTAACCATGATGCTAAATTGCTCTGGCACGAGATTACCTAACCCAGCGACAATACCGTTTGCTCCCATGATGAGAGATTGCGCGGCATGAATCTCTGCACCTTGTAAGACTGAAAAATCGGGGCGTTCCTGACGAAGCAGGAGCATCTGCTGGAAGGCATCCAAATCGCCAGCACTATCCTTGATGCCGACGATATTCGGCAACTCCAGTAATGCTTTGATGGTAGACACAGCAATGACTTGGTGAGTCATGGGTGGAATGTTGTATAAAATAACAGGCAATGTCGTAGATTGAGCGATTTTACGGAAATGCGCGACATGGTCAGCATCATCCGTTCCAAAATAATACGGCGTTGTCACGACAATGGCATCTGCCCCATCGAGTTTTTCAATATGCCGAATCACGTCAATTACTCGTTGTGTACTCGTTTCTAAAATCCCGACCAGTAGCGGAACTTGACCCTGAACAACTTCATATGTCGCCTGTAACGCAATACTGATTTGATTTTGGGACAATGCGGGTCCCTCACCACTACTCCCAAACAAGAACAGCCCATCGACTCCACCCGTAAGCATGTGTTCAACGAGACGCTTCAAGGCAGGAACATCGGTCTCCTGTTGTTGGTTGAGTGGGGTCAATATGGGTGTAATAAATCCCTTTAGCAGAACCGACTGCGTCATGCTTGAGTCCCATCTTGTTGACAAATAACTGCCTATTTCCTAGACTTATGCTTGTAGAATATCAAGTTGTAGGATATATGTCAACTTTTTTATGATCGCTATCCACTTAGAGGGTAAGGCAGGTCGTTCTGTATGGGTTAGGATACAAACGGAATGTCCTAGCATCTTAAACAAGGCAAGATGCAAAGCCGGCAAAAGAACCCTATCCCCGATCAATATTTCATGCTGATGGACGTTAGGATGGAGAGAAATTTTATCCAGATGTGTATGCAAAAAAATCAACTGGCTAATGCGTATCATACATTAGTCAGTTTGCCTATTCTCATCAGGAGAAGGTGTTTGATGTTGTTGCGCTTTGTCGATGCGGAATCTCAGCGAGCCTAACCCAGCATAATGTTGTGAGAGTGCGTATTGCGTTTGGACTTCATCACCAGATGCAATAGCTTCTACAATTGCCCGATGATTCTGATATGTCGTGATCGGATCATAGTCTTCGATTTGAGAAATTTTTGAGGCACGTTGATAGGTTCGCCAAAAGATATCGGAGAGCTTAATCAACGTCTGATTCTCTGCATACCGCAAGAGACAATGATGGAAGGCACGGTCTTGCGTCGGGAATGCCTTGCCCTCTTCGGCTTGTATTTGCATATCGTTCAAAGTGGTTTCAAGTTCTGTCAATTGTTCGGGGGTACGGTTTTTGAGAATGCGAGAGACGACACTGCTTTCTAAGAAATGTCGAATTTCTAGTAGCTCCCGTAATTCAGTGAGTTCATTCATCAACCCAAATGGCAAGTTATCCAACAGCGGGTCAAGTGAAAATTCGCCAACAAATAAGCCACTCCCACGCCGTGCCTCGACCAAACCTACCAACTCAAGTGCTTTAACAGCTTCTCGTATCGAATTCCTGCTGACACCTAATTGCTTACTCAGTTCCGTTTCAGGCGGTAACGCAGAACCGGGTGTAAGTTGATTTTGTAAGATAAAATCTCGAATGGCTTCTTGGACAGTTTCATTAAGTGAAGGTGGGCGGTTAAGACGTTGAAAAGAATCCATAGGCATTGAATTTCAATAAAATTGTCTGTGTTTAAAAGCTAATCTATCTAGTTGTAGGATATTTGTCAACTGACCAATGGGGAGTGGGGAATAGGTAGGCAGTGATATACTTAACGATCCTTCGTACAATTCCATGAAACCTTAAACTGACAAAATCCAGCGTGTACTTATCTGGTAACTCCTTTGGATATAAATAGAGAATCAACGACAAGCCCATTTAGATCGAAGTCAAATACACACTGCCCCTAAACCTCAACTCGAAACTTTTCTCACCACATATTGGATGACCTTGAAATGGAAGCGATGGGGTGAGTGAAAAACTAGAGCGACGTGTTCGCAAAGCGATGAAGCAGTTAAATTATCATCCGAGTTCGTTGGCTCGCAGTTTTAAAATGCAG
>JANQRM010000582.1 GCA_028284565.1 Anaerolineae bacterium
ATCACTGCATGACAACCGAACAGGTTGAAAACGCCGCGCAATATCTCCAAGATAATGAAATTGACTTCTTACTCCTACAAAATAGTGCGTGTAGCGATGGCTCGCATCTGCTGCCACTTGCCAACGTCGCACCGCGCATGGGCTTATGGGCAATCCCTGACCCCAAACTCGAAGGCGAGATTCAAATTCACTCCCTCGTCTCGATGACCCACTATGCAAGCATTCTCAAACGTTACCTACGTGATGAAGCCGTACCATTTAAGTGGTTCTATGGCGAGGTCGATTCGTCCCAATTCTCCCGTCGCTTTGAAGTCACCATTCGCGCCTTAACTGCTGTCAAGAATATGGAACGTGCACGAGTCGGCTGGATTGGCGGCTTATCCCCCGGCTTCCACGATATGATTTTTGATGAACGGAAGTTACGAAACCGCTTGGGGACAACCGTTCATACTCATGAACTCATCGAACTCATCAATCGAGCCAAAGCCTATGACAGTGCGCCTGTCCAAGCAACCACCCGCGAGATTCGCCAAGCCGCCTCTGCTGTCACCGTGAGCGAAGATGCCGCTTTTGACCGTGTGACACGGCTCTATATGGCGATGCACGATATGGCAGAAGAACACGATTATTCAGCGTTTGCAATCCAATGCTGGTCGAATTTTCAGATTCTTTATCAAGTCGCCCCTTGCATGGCATACAGTTGGCTGGGGAGCGAAAACGGTATTGCGGTATCTTGTGAAGGGGATGTTCAAGGCGCGATCAGCATGTATCTCCTGAACGTTCTGACAGGTAAAGTTGGTTCATCGACCCTGCTCGATATGACTGCCCTTGACCCACAAACGAATGCTATGTTGATGTGGCATTGTGGTGTCTCACCACGACATTTTGCCAATGATGAGGGTATTAAATGGGTCGATCATGTCACATTAGGGCGCAAAGCCGACGACGGACCCTATGGCGTATCGGGTGACCAGATTTTCGACGCACAAGAAACAACCATCTCATATATTGGGGATGATGCCAGTAGTTTGCTCGTCGTCTCAGCCAGTATCATTGAACACGCCAAACCCGGGTTTGATGGCACACGCGGTTGGTTTGCCGATTTCACACTCAATAAAGAAAAAATCGAATTGTGGGACTTAATCAACACCCTCACCGTCCGTGGACATGAACATCACTATGCCGTTGGACAAGGTGATGTAACCAGCGAGCTAATGGAGTTTGCCGCCTGGAAAAACCTGCGTCTGATGGAAAAAGTCCCCTATGTTGATTACCTACAATTAGAAGGAGTCAACATTTAGTTTGGTTATGCTAATGTCCAACATAATTGTGAAGGAGGTAACAGCACACAAAATAGTCTTTTACGCACAAGCTCCTATTCTGTAATCGTTAAGTGTTAAGAAGGAAAAAATCATGAAACGCACTTTAAGTCTTATTTTTGTTCTTGCCCTCGTGCTATCTGCCTTCACCTTCGTCATCGCGCAAGATGACATGATGGATGCCCCGCCCGGCTTTGAAAGTTGGGATGATGTCGTTGAACAAGCTGACGGTTCCACCGTCAATTGGTATATGTGGGGCGGTTCCGATAGCATCAACAACTTTGTGGATACCGTGTATGGTGAAGTTCTCGCCGAAGAATACAACATCACACTCAACCGTGTCCCTCTTGCAGATACCGTTGATGCTGTGAACCAAGTCCTCAGTGAAGCCGAAGCCGGTGTTGAAGGTGACGATGGCTCGATTGACCTCATATGGATCAATGGTGAAAACTTCTTCACTCTCAAACAAGCCGACCTCCTCTACGGTCCATGGGCAGAAACTATCCCCAATAGCCAATTCGTCAATTGGGAAAATCCTGCAATGAATCTTGACTTTGGTCGTCCAGTTGCTGGTATGGAAAGCCCTTGGTATGGTGCACAATTCCA
>JANQRM010000590.1 GCA_028284565.1 Anaerolineae bacterium
CACTGGCGAGTCCATTCATCCGTTGCCAGATTTTCGCTTTCCATTTGAGAATGAAGCCGTTCCGCGCAACCGCCTCCAACAGAACAGTATCCACGCCTATGCCAATATCTCGTTGTCTCGCTTCCCCACATTTACCTTGTCTGACCTCGATTTTCTCCATGTCACTTTCATTCAAGGCGGAGAACGCTTCCTCATCACCGCATGGGAAGATATTATTCGGCGGCAATGGGTGATTGCAGACCGTACGGGCAACGAAGTTAAGCGCATCCCCATGGCAGGCTATGATGTCAGAGGCACGAGTGATGGCTTCGTATATCTAACCGAATTAGGGGAACAGATTGTGCTTGTTAGTGTGGATACACGCGCCTTCCTCAACAACGGCGAGACAATCTGGGTAGGCAGTGGTGATTGGCATTTGGTCTGGTCGTCGATGGATGCAAGCGACAATCTCATTCCCTTCGCCCAACTCGCTTCAGCAGTTGAAGCACCCGCTTCGCTCTCTATTGTCGGCGCAACTCCCACGCTTGCACCTACGCCTTTCCCCATGCTCTATGTCGGTTTAGAGGCACAGGTGCAGATGTTTGATGACCAACTCCTCAACCTGCGCGACGCACCAACAACCAGTTCCGATGTACTAGCATTCCTCAAGACAACGACCTATCTCACCTTACTAGAAGGTCCCCTAGAGGCAGAAGGCTACAGTTGGTGGCGAGTCCAAGTTGGTAATCGAGAAGGTTGGGTTGTGGATAATATCGAAGGGGGACAGACCGTCATCCCGCGCCAGCCTATCACAGAGGAAGATGAAGACGAAGCAACCCAATAATCCACCCTTTATGAGGTGGGTCGAAAAGATGAGGTGTTAATCGCTCAGTTTCATTGTTATAAAATCATGACTTTTTAATCAATTCACTCTATAATAGGAATAGTGAATAACTAAAAATCAACAGCCATCCACTATGTCTGAACAAAAAAGCAAACGCAAATCAAAAGCCGATCGTAAACACCTCAGCCATACCTTCCCCACACATTACAGTGTTCATCATGCTAAAGCTGTGATTCATGATTATCTGACGGACTTGGGCTATGACAAAGTTCAGGATTCGCCCCTGATTTATCAGCGGGGTTCAACGCTTAAGTCCATGCATCTGGTCATCGGCGGACCACCGAGTAGCTTGGAGTCCTTCTGGGAGATTGATATTTGGCAAGATGAGGAAGAAGCAACTTATGTCTCCGTCGAACTCCATCCGCAAGTTCCCGATGGTATCGCCGCCTTCCGCTTGGATTGGCAATATTGGACAGCTGAAATTGTGGAACTCAAAGTCATACTTGAAGGTGGAGAATCGAATCTGAAAGCCTTACGATGGGCAGACCATCGGGCGTGGCTCTTGGGGACAGGGATTTCCATCTTGATGCTACTGGTGAGTATTGGCTTGCCCTTGCTCATTTTATGGTGGATGTTTTTCTAATTCCTGACATCACGCTTCTAATATGGCGTGCGCTTCCTCTAGGGTTTCGACATAGGCGATCATCTGAGCAAATTCATCATAAATACGTGCAAAACCATCCAGAATAATTTTCATGGAACGATTGCAACCAATCAATAAGATGACCCCCATGTTGGCAGGGCGAGTTAGAATCGCTTGTCGTAGATAGGGAAAGCTATTGAAAGGAATAAAGTGGGATTGTGTAATATCGACTAATACATCCACCACGTCGTCGGTACGCTCTATCATCGCATAGGCTTGGTTGAAGGTAAACTTATATTCCTCCCATGTCCATTTACCAACCAGTTCCCAAACCAAATAGGTATTTGCCTCGTTGCCCCATTTGACCCGAATGCTCATGAGTGAACTGTGGATAACGTGAATAAATTACAATTAAGATTACCGTATTTTGTATTATTACACAAACTCTTGGATATTAGGGAATTTCAAGTCAGTTGTTCTATTTGCGTCATACGAACACGAATGAGCCTATATGTTTGCAGGTGATGTATATATTTCTCTCATACAACGTGTCGCCTTCTTCAATAATCGTATTGCCGTTTGGAACGAGAATTTCTTGACCGCGAGAGATTTACACAATCAAGCTCTCCTCTGGAGAGCCTAAATTGACAATCTGCCGATCAAATGTCGGTGAATCCGCCCGAATCGTGATCTCAGCTATTTCGCTCAGAATGTCGTCATGGAAATCAATTGAAAAGGATATTGTGGTTTCGGAGTGAATGAACCGCAATTTTAAGAAACTTCGCAACAGCAATCAACGTCGAACCTTGGAGTAAGACGGATAGAAGCACTACAAAAAATACGATGTCAAAAATGAATCAGTTTGTGGAATGCCGGCAAGCAAAGGAAAGGTTGCCAGTACAATCGGCGTTGCCCCGCGAAGCCCGACCCAAGAAATCATCAACGTATCTGGCAGGTCAATTTTGACCCGAAAAGCGATATAAAAACACTCTACAGTCTGGCAATAAAGATCAAAGCCAGCGCAATTAATAGGCCGACACTAGCAACAGACAAAAGCAGGAGTTGGATGGGAAGACCAATAATCCCAAGGATACAAACATCACGATTTGCATGAGCCAAGCTAACCTATCATGAAAATGTGATAAGCTGTTCTTGTGGACAAAATTTTGGCTAGACATCACCAAACCAAGAATATAGACTGCCAAAAAACCGTTCCCGCCCACAATCGCTGAGATTAATACACCTAGCGTTGATATAGAATGCCCCATCAGAATATCGGACGTTAAAGATCAATAGGGGTATTTAATCCTCCAGAAAACAAAATAAAAATTAAGGCGATAATCCCCAAGAACTGAGCGTTGGACGGATCATTAAATTCAATCCTACCAATTCCTTCTGTCCCCGCTAACATACCAATGAACAAAAAATAGCCAATAGAGAAACACTTAAGCGAGTGGATATTTTGCTCGACAATCCGCAATACTCCACCTAAGAGAATACTCTCAATGCCGTCCATATGATTTGCCTTAATGCATGATTGTTTGAAATGTCATTTTGGATGATGCAATGGACGGGCGTTGGATGATTCATCGCTCGTCTAAATTAAATAGAGCTGTCACATAATTTAGACTAGAATTTTTTTATCTATCTGAGTTGTTACAAGCAGTTTATCTATTGACAGCTCACAAGCAGACATGCTATCAAGATCAAAGAACGTCGGATCATCGCAATCTCCAGAAATAAATTTTTGCTTCACCGTTTTCAAGAACTAGGTTGTTGCCCTATATAGGTTGCGCGGGGACGAATGAGCCAATCCGCTAGGTATTGCTCGATGGCATGTCCAATCCAGCCCATGGTGCGTCCCAGTGCAAACATGGCTAAGGCACTGCCTGATGGCAACTTCAATGCACGAGATAAAATCACCAAACCAAAATCCAAATTGGGGTGTTCGCCAGTACTGTTCAACATTGCCTCTTGAACCGCAACTCCCAGTTCAATTGCTGGTGAATTCGGAGCATGTTCTGTTACCCAATCCAGCAAGAATTTCCCACGGGGGTCGCCATCAGGGTAGAGCTTATGCCCAAAACCGGCAATCGGTTCATCCCGACGTAAACGCCCTTCGATGACCGTTTTTGCATGATTCGCTTCATCAATCTCTCGCAAGAAGGCTTCGACTCGTTCTGTGTGACCACCATGGCGTGCGCCCTGTAACGCCGCCAAACCTGCCATAACACAGGCATAAGGAGTAGACCTTGTGGACGCGACCACTCGTGAGGCAAACGATGAAGAATTCAATTCATGGTCAGCACAGACAATCAAACTTGCATTGAATAGAGCAATTGACGATTCATCCTTGGAACACCAGCCTCGTTGTAACATCTCTGCAATCGACAGTTGGTCTGAGACATCTCCCGCCGCCACAGATGCCATCAGTCGTAACAAGCGCGCCCCTGTCATCGTCACTTTGTCCTGACGTAAATCATAGGCTGTGGGGTCGTCTGCCGCCGCAATCGGTAGGAAGGTCTGGAAGGCTTGTATGGGGGATAAGGCAGTCCCATCCATTGTCACATGTAGCAACATCGTCGCATATTTTTTTGCCGAGGGATAAACATCTGCATCAAATAAAGAGACGACACCCTCTGTTGTACCAGTCCATAAGAGTGTTGCGACAGCTTCAGCAGAACTCGACTTTGCTAATGCAAATGCATCATATCCGCGATAATAGAGCTTACCATTGTCAATTAAGGTAATCGCAGATTCCATCACAGGCGAACCCCAGTGCAAGGCTTCTTGTGCCAATTGTTCAGGATTACGTCGTCCTTCACGTCGGGCAATGAGCTTCTCGACATCCTCCGCGTAATAGCGTTTTCGTCTTTTGCTTCCAGCTACTGCTTCAGACCGTATAGTCCCACGACTGACATAGGCGTAAAGTGTCTGCATATTGACATTGAGCTTCTCAGCGGCTTCTTTCGCACTCAAATAGCGGGATTTGGACATCAGTCAGGTTCTCACAATCAGACAGAATGGCATGTGCCTCATTCTACAAAAGGGGAAGGGAGTAATCAACCAATGCTCAGTGAAAGCAAAAAACGACACCCCATAATGAGATGCCGTTTTTGAAGGGAGGGGGACTAACTCTCTTTAGCCATCCATCATCATATCGTCAACGGAGATGGTCACTCGGAGGACGCCTGCCACTGGTGGGTCATTGACAAGGGTCACGACACCCATTTCATCTTCACCCGTGTTGGGTCCAGCTTGACGTGGAGCTTGGTTTGCACCTTCGCCGAGTGTTTCATTGACTTCTGTACCCGCATCCCACAAGTGAACATAGACCGTCACATCACCGTGGATGGGATTGCCTTCGTCGTCAAACAGGTTGATTCCGGCTTCGCTGGGTGCGAAGAAGAGGTCATTGGATTGGACAAACATGGTCACAAAGCTAAGGGCATCACCGGGGGAGGCACTAAAGCTGAATTCATAGCCACTACCGGGGAAGGCTGGACCCGCTTCATCTGCACCAAAGGGGATGGGGGATACACCCGTTGCAGTGTAATCCATGCCTTCAATGTTACCTGCGAGGATGGAAGGGTCGCCATCTTCTGCGACATTTTCTAAGCCCAGCCCACGATCAGCTTCGCCTGTGTTGAAGAATACGCCACCATCCATCATGTTGTCATGGACTGCCCAAACAATGGGGGTAATAG
>JANQRM010000595.1 GCA_028284565.1 Anaerolineae bacterium
GTTAAGTGACTCGACTTGAGCCGACTCGGGAACACCGAAATGGACACGCAACGAATTTCCCGATAAGTAACCACTGACCGCTTGCAGTTGGCGGGTGTAGGTGGCAGTGTCAGTGTTTAAGGTGATTTCTGTGCCAAGTGCGTAGCTATTCGTACTGGTCGAATCGTGGAGTTCAATTTGAATCGAACGTCCACAGAGTTGATTTTCATAAGCAATGGAGGATGAGAGCAAGTTGTTAACAACAATATCCAAGTCCCCATCATTATCAAGGTCTGCCATAACCATCCCGCGTCCGCTGGCGGTAGCATTGAGTCCCCAGTCTGGCATGGGGATAAAACCCTGCCCCTCCTCATTGCGGAATGCCTGATTCTCTTCCACGAGTTCGTTGTTTGGTAGATGTCCAAAGAGTTCTTCTGCAATCATGCCGTTGGTGACATACAAATCTTGGAAGCCATCGCTGTCTAAATCACCAAATTGTGCTGACCAACTCCAACCTGTTGCATCCAACCCGAAGGCACTGCCTAAGTTGACGAAGTCGCCCGCGTTTGCCACTTGGAGGACGTTTTCCATCACCTGTGGGTCATCCTCCGGCATCTCACTCATCATCGCCATGACAGGTTGCCATGCTTCTTCCACGGCTTGGGTTTGCAGATAGGGCTTCATATCTGTTGAGAAGAGTTCGTATGTGCCATCGTTATTGACATCGGCAGAGTCGAAACTCATGGTGCTGTGGGTGATGGTCGTGAAGGGTGTGGTTTGTATCCATGCGCCAGCTTGGAATGTCCAAAACTCGTCTTGTAAACCGAAGTCGTTGCCGACGAACAAATCAAGTTGTCCGTCACGGTTGATGTCATAGAGATAAGTCACAAGTCCGTGCGACTGGTCGGCTAAACGGGTCAAGATGAAACCATCCTCTGTGTTCTCATAATAAAACACACCTGCCCCATCTCCGAAGAGGAAGGTATTACCCAGAAGCTGGTTAAGTTCGCTATCGTAGGAAGCCGTGACCAAATCTAAATCCCCATCTTTATCGGCATCACCCCACGCCATCGAATAAGCGTATTCGGTTACGCCGGGGAGGGGTTCTAATTCAATGGGTTCGGTTACATCTCCTGTGTTATGCCAATAGAGGAGGCTTCCCAGTTGCGTGGTGAAGACTAAATCGAGTTGATTATCGCCATCCACATCGACGATGCTGACTGCACGAGTGGGGATGTTCGGCTGGATGATGGTTTTGTCGAATTTAAAGTTGCCTTGATTGAGTAATAAAGACGCAGGCCCACCGATATTGGCAAATGCGATGTCAATAAAGCCGTTGTTATCGATGTCATTGACAGCAACACCACTGCCATTGCTACTGAACATCCTTACCGGGTCTTGATTGGACGTGGTGAGATGGTCGAGGATATGGGGGATAAATCCATCACCACACTGGGGTGTGACAAGGGGAATATCATCTAGCGTTAGCGTTTGTGCGCTGGAAAGAAGTGTAAGTATGAAAAAGAGTATTCCTGAAAGAAGATAAAATCGTTTCATTTTCGTTCATTCCGTTAGCGATGGACAGGATTTTCGCCCTGCCCAATCGTTGATACACAAGGGCTGTCCAATGTGTGCAACAGCCCTGTCACGAAACAGCTTGCTGAGCAGTTAATTTATACGAGATTTACTCAAAGAGTCCGTTGACCTCTTCGTTGGCAGCGGTGAGAGCTTCTTCTGCAGTAGATTCACCCAAGGCAATCGAGTCCATTGTTTCTGTCATGATGGTATTAATCTCGCCACCAAAGTCAGTGATGGGGAAGAGGAAGGTTCCGCCTTCTTCGAGTGCTTGTTCGGTAAATGCACTTACATCTATGCCTGCTTCAGCGCGGACATTCAAGGATGCTTCAACGCCTTCGGCGGTTGCAGGGAAAACCACACCTGATTGACCGACAATCAATTCACACTCGGGAGAAGCCAAGAACTTGACCCATTCCCACGATTCTTCGAGGTGGTCGGTACCGACCCAGATGGAGTCTGCGAGACCGTTGAACATGCTAGCACGACCTTCGGGTCCAATGGGGAGTCGTGCAAAACCGACTTCAAAGTCGCTACCCAGATAACTACCAATCATCCATGAACCGTCAAGTCCCAAAGCACCTTGACCCGATTGGAACATAGCAAGTTGACCCAGACCTTGAGAGTCTGCCAAAGAGGGTGCGTAGCCTTTTTCGAGATTCAATCCGAAATACCAATCAATGGTTTCAACAAAACGGGGATCATCATAGAAGTATTCTTCGACCCAAACACCACCTCCAGTGTGATGCCAGCCGGTGCTTCCTGCAAAGGCGCTCCATTGGGTTTGACCGGAGAACGCACCCGCACCGTCATACAGGAAACCATATTGAACCACATTTTCTGGATCGAAATCATCGCTCAGACCATTGTTACCATTGGCATCTAGCGTCAAACGCGCGACCATTTCTTCAAATGTACCGCCGTCGGTGGGGTTCCATGTCAATTCGTTGAGTTCAGCAGGGTCTACGCCAGCCGCTTCCAGCATCTCGGTATTGTAGACAACAGCAATGGTGTCCCAGTCTTTGGGCAAGCCGTAGCGCGCGCCGTCGCGTGTCCACAGTTCTGCCAAACCTTCGATGTAAATACCTGTATCAATCCCATCACGTTCCACAAGCGATTGAATGTCGACAATTTGTTCGAGTGCAACAAATTCGGGGTATTTAGCAAGGTGATTGGTGAACACGTCGGGGGTATCGCCTGTAACGAAACCAGTTGTTATGGCAGTCCAGTAGTCGCCCCAGCCGAGTTGTTCGATTTCAATATTGATACCGGGATTTGCCGCTTCAAATTCTGCCGCACATTGTTCATAGGGCGGAAGTTGATTGGTATCCCACAGAGCATAACGAATGGTGACATCTTGTGCGCTGGCAACGCCAACCATGGTCAAAATCATCACCATAATAAAACTTATACGAAATAGCTTGTTACTCATTAGCTTGTTGCTCCTATTTAATTAGATTACAGATGTTACTTGAACGATTGTCATTATGCGTCTGCTCAGAACGCTTTGTGACTACACTTTACTTAAATCCAGAGAACTGGATGCTATCGACGACCTTGCGTCCGAAGAAGACGAAGATAATCACGGTTGGCACAATTGCCAGTGCCGTACCTGCCATGAGTGCTGACCAATCTGGCGCACCTTGGGGTGTCTGTTGACGGAAAATCGCTAAGGCAACGGTCAACACACGGGTATCCTCACCCTTCCCCACTAACAGGGGCCAGAGATATTCATTCCAACTTTGGATGAATGTTAAAATGGCTAGAGTGAGAATAGGACCTTTAACGAGAGGCAATGCCATACGCCAAAAAATGCCAAATTTGGTTGCCCCATCTAAAGTTGCCGCTTCCTCCAAATCCTTATTTAAGCTCAAGAAGAATTGGCGCATAAAGAAAATGGCAAAGGGTGTCATCAAGAAGAATGGCGCGACCAAGCCTTGGAAGGTCCCAATCCAATCGAGTTGACGAATGGTGACGAAGTTGGGGATAAATAGCACAATCGCCGGGACCATCAGCCCCAAGAGATAAATAAAGAAGAGCTTATCTCTCAAAGGAAACTCTAAGCGTGCAAAAGCGTATGCCGCCATCGTGCTAAAAATCGTTTGCCCCAAAGTGACAACAGTGGCAAAGATGAAGGAGTTCCGCAAAAAGAGCCAAAAATCGAGACTCGCTGTTGAGATATTGGCATTCACCACTTCGGTCCCGACCAACTCCGTCGAGTCTATCAGACCTAAGACACGCTCGAAATTGAATAGCGTTGTCTCTACTGGTAATAACGATGAGGTATCCGTGAATACTTTTTCCGGTGCAGTCAGTGCGGTGCGGAGAACCCACCAGAAGGGGAAGAGTATCGCAATTATCAATACGATGAGGAAGAAGAAGACAAGTGCATCACCCCATGTGAATTGGCGGATAAAACGTTGGAAACGGTTTTCTTGTTGATAGGTTTCTAGGGTTGTCATGTTCATCTATCCTTAGCTATAGTCCGCGAGGTCCGATTGGTCAGACTGCAAGAAGCGCATTTGAATAATCGTGACACTAATCAAGATCGTGAACAACACAACCGAAGCCGCTGTTGCCGTTCCCATGCTTATTCGCCGATTAAAGACTTCATCAATGATATAGAAGATAATCACCCGCGTTGAGCCGGCTGGACCCGCATTTTCTGTCGCAACAGCAATTGTGTCGTAGACTTGGAATGAGCCAATCACAGTGGTGACAAGGACAAAAACCAAGACGGGACGTAGAAGCGGTAACGTGATTTTCCAAAATTGTGTCCAGCCATTTGCCCCATCAATATCAGAGGCTTCATAGAGTGATTTGGGTATCGTCTTCAACCCTGCGAAAATGAGGATGGCGTTATAGCCCGCATGTCGCCAGATATTGATGCCCGCAATCCAGCGAATGGCGTTGTCTGGAGAACCCAAAAAATCACTTTCGGGAACGTTGACGGCGGATAACATGACGTTGGCAATTCCAATGGAGGGGTCGAGGATCCAAAGCCAAAGCAAGGCAACAATCACATTGGGCATGAGCCAAGGCAAGACCATCACACTGCGGAGTGCTGTAGAGAGCGCAACACTGAACTTATCAAGCATCACCGCCATGAAGATTGCAAGGGCAGTTTGGATGGGAATATTCCAGAGAACATACTCGATCGTAATTCTTAAAGAACGCCAGAATCGGTCATCTTCAAAGATTTCTTGATAATTTTCTAAACCGACATATTTGGCGTCAGATAGCAAGTTCCATTCTTGGAAGCTAATTAATAACGCGCGAACTGCTGGAACGGCATAAAACAAAATAAAGCCGACTAGGCTGGGGAGGATGAATACCAATGCAACAAATTTTTCATTGTTGCCCAATCGATCCCAAATCGGGATTTCCCTACGTTTCTGTCCTATAGTTGTCATAAAAACTCTTTTCTCTAATAAAGGGCAGATGTTTTGAACTTGGTAATACGTATTACCTTAATAAAGAACTCGAGTTATCTGCCAATATTTTGTGCAAGTTTAACAACTTTCTCGCATCATCAATTCGGTTTCGAGTAAGAGGATACGTTGATCTGGTTGTTTTTCATCAATGAGGTCAATAAGCAATTCCCCTGCGACTTCCCCTAACTGAACCTCTGGGGCGCGGACTGTGGTGAGTGCAGGTTGAGCAAACTCTGCAAAACGCATGTCGTCATATCCAACAACAGCAATGTCATCAGGGATGCGTAAGCTGGCGTCTTGAATGGCTTTCATTGCACCCAACGCCATATAGTCGTTCATACAATACACCGCTTCCGGCAAAGGCTTTTGTTCTAACAAGGATTGCATGGCTTCATACCCCGTAATCGGATCATAATTGCCGAAGCGAATATTATCTTTATGATAGACTAGACCTGCTTCTTCCAAGACAGCGCGATAGGTCGCTAGCCGTTGCCCTACCCCACTATTACCAGCGAGGGTTGTATCACTTGGTGGACCATAAGTAATACACGCGATATGTTGATACCCTCGCTCAATCACATGATGCAATAAATCTTGAACTCCCTGCTGATGGTCGATGGCGACTGTGTAGGGTTTTAAGTCGTCATAATCTCGATGAGCAAGAGCCACTATGGGTAAGCCTTCTTGAATGAGAGGTCCAGCCGCATCAATTACCCCGTTGATGAGCATACCGTCGATCTCGCCACCTTTGATAAGATTGCGAATCGTCGAGATATTTTCTTCTGAGTTGATATGTTCGACTAAGACCCGAATCCCTAATTTTCGGCATACTTGGGTTAAGCCAGTGAGGATGTTGGGGATATAGGGGTCTTGAAAAACTTGATAGTGTGATTGGGCAAGGACAAGTCCAACTGTATTGCTGCGTCCTTGTACGAGAGATTTCGCAGCGGCTTGTGGAACATAACCCAGTTCATCAGCCACACGAAGGACTTGTTGTCGCGTAGCTTCACTAACTTTGTCGGTTTCGGTATTGCTTAGTACCAAGGAGACAGCCGTTTGTGAGACACCTATTTTTTGAGCAATCTGTTTTTGGGTGACTTGAGATTTTTTGCTCACTGGATATCCTCAGTAATACGTATTACTAAATTAACGAATTTTCTGAATTTTGTCAAGTTTGATCAGTTGGAATTCTTATGCACCGTAAAGTTAAAACTAATGGATAGGAAATCATGCAAGGGTATTATCAAGTGATTCTCGAAAAAACAATCGGAAGACAGGATTCAAAAAGGAAGTCTGATATTTATGTGATAAATTGAGACCAAGTATGGCAACACCGGTCAAGCGGATGAAGATAGTCGTTGACTTGCAGTTTGTGTTTTGGCAGATGAAAGTAGCGGTAAATGATATCAAAGATGGACGGTAAGACTTGAGCTTGCTTGGGTGACTTGAAACGTTACATACGTCTGTCTCTGCGTCGGGTCGGTTGGTGTGCGTTCTCGGCATGATGGTTCATATAGTTGCTTCGTCTAAGGGACACATCTGATAGTAGCTCCCGCGAAATCACGTTGTAGCTCCTAAGACCATCGGTCACAATTACACGAGGACGAGACCATGCGGAGCATAATACACCTTCGAAGAACCGTTTGGCGGCATTAGCATTGCGCCGTGTCTGCCTCAAAATATCGAGTACTAGCTTTTCACTATCGACCCCTCTCCAAAGATAATGTCGTTGCCAATTGATTGTTACGAACACGTCAACCAAGTGCCATTTATTGGTTGCTGTTCGCCGTTTACGCAACACTTGTTGGGCAAAATACGGTCCAAATTTGTAACACCAGTTCCGAATCGTCTCATGGCGCACGATGATTTTTGAAGGGTGATGTTGACTGTTTCATTCAACTATTGTGCCACAAGATACTTTTACTGACGACAACTTGACAATGCCAAGGACTATGCTGTTTAAGGAAATTGGCAACTGGATGGCTCATTACAATCTAAGGTGATGGTAATGGTATTTTCGATGGTCGCAGAAATCGAGTGCGATTTCGGACTCGCTAATGTGAATTCTCAATGACATTGTTGAGTCCTTTGTGTTTTTGTCAGAATTTCTTGATTGATTTGGTTGGATGTGGGACTCACGGCTTTTTCTATAACCGCTTGTCTCCATTGACACATATTATCGAGGCATTACAAGGTTCTCGAAATTGTAGCCTTGTCAAGGGGTGCATGATAACATCATTAAGCCCCACGCGGTTGTCTGACAATTAGCTCAGTTTGCCAGATGACTTGTTGAATAGGTAGCCGTGGGTTGTTGACGCGCTGGAATAACAGATTGGTTGTAGCATATCCCATCTACAATGTAGGCAAAGAACTGTGGTCAATAGTAGTATTCAGATATTCGCCAACCCCCAAATTATCAAAGCCAACAATGGCCTTATCGCTTATCCGAGATATGGCATCACATCTTCAGCGAAAATCTGCATCTGGTCTTTGAGTTCACTCACGCTATTCGCAGTAAAGTATGTCCCGCATAGATGCGTCACCCCCACCTCAGCGAGTGTGTGTATCTTCTGGATAAGAGCATCGGCTGTGCCTATCAGGTTGGCATCTTCAAATTGAATATCGGCTTGATCTTTGAGAGTCGATGACTTCAATGAGACCAGATGCTGATAAATCTGGCTTTGCTTAAAGTTGGCAACAGCTTCTTCATGCGTTTTGCCGATATAGGTGATTAATTGGGGTGCAATGTCGATGTTACTGCCATCGCGTCCATGTTCGCTGGCGATATCATGTAAATCGATAATTCGGGTGCGCAGTTGTTCCAATGGCATCCCTGCAGGCAACCATCCTTCCCCATACATAGCTGCACGCCGAGAGGCATTGGGATTGTTTCCGCCGAAGTACACAGGCAAGGGAGTCTGCATCGGCTTCGGATACATCTCCACATCATGATATTGATAGTATGTTCCATCCCATGAACTGGTGCGATTATCAAAGAGTTGCCGCAGGGCTTGGATGCTTTCTTCGACCATATCTCCGCGATGCACTTTGGCATTGGTTGCGAGGGCTTCAAATTCCTCACGATACGCACCCACACCCACACCTAGCAAGAAGCGTCCCTTACTCAGGTGATCGAGCGTGGCGATTTGCTTGGCAACGACCACAATGTCGCGTCGCATGGGTGTAACGAGGATACCTGTTCCGAACTTTAAGGTTGTTGTTTCTGCCGCGAGATAAGCATAGAGAATCAAAGGTTCCCAATAGTTCGGCGGGGTGGGATATTCTTCACGGACATATTGTTGCGTCGTCATATGGTCATTGCCCCAGACCGAATGATAACCAAGGACCTCCGCATGTTTGGCGACTTCTACAATTTCATCGACAGTGGCGAAGGGAACGGGGTACATCATCCCTTCCATACAGGTGGGCAAACCCGCGCTTACAATCATGACATCACCTCTTGTTTAATTATTTAATAGAGCTTGGAAGGCTTCCCAACTGCCATCAATCAGGGGGATAGCAGTTTGCCCGACATTGGTATCCTTAAATCCGTTGGATGTGTTGATACATACTAAGGGACCACGTTTATCTAAGCCGAGGGCTTTGGCATGGCGCACACCCGCAAAGGCGATTGCCGATGAAAATTCTGACCACATACCAACCTTGCCCAAATCCACTTGTGCTTGCCCAATTTCTGCTTCTGTTAACGTGACCACATCCCCTTCTGAGTCTTGAATGGCGACCACACCGCGATAGCCATTGACCGGAACCGCAATCGCATAGGCATCGGTTGGGTCAACATCGACTTGTGCAATAGGAACACCCTCTTCAATCGCTTTTTTCAAGGGTGCGCCACTCGCTGGTTCGCAACCAATAATATGAGGCATCTCTGAAATTAGCCGGTAACGCAACAACTCCTTGAAGCCCTTATAGACACCGAAGGTCAACTCCGCATAGCCTGTGGGAATAAATACTGCACTCGGCGCAACACGGTCTA
>JANQRM010000599.1 GCA_028284565.1 Anaerolineae bacterium
GCCTTATGTCGCATCGGGTAAAGCGGAACTCTATCAGTTTTCCACAAAAGTCGAGGCATTATCCCTTAAAAAACTACGCGAAGGTCGGCTGAAAACGACAGGTGGAACAAGCATTCGCTGTGTGATAAACCATTTGCTGAAAGAGGCTCCAACGGTTAAGCGTGCCTTAGTCTTGACAGATGGACGGACTGGCAGAGCGAGAATAGACCAAATTCGTCAATTAGAAATAAAGAAGTTGCGTTTTCATGTGGTGCTTCCTGCGGAGTCACCTTATCAGCGAGATTTGCAATCGATTGCGACCTCGTTCACGGTGTTGCCGCCGTTAGGATATTAATTGGGTCACACGATTGCTGTGATATAGTGCAAGTTCGGAGGGGGTATGCGTTGTTGATACATCATTTTTATCAAGAGCAATCCCGTTTGGTGACGAGTCCTGAGTCTGTGTCTATGTAGTGCCGATTGTGCCTGTATTGGAATAAGTACCCTGTGTCATTTGCCCTCATTATTGGGGGCATTTTCTTTGGGTCGCCATAATTCATAGCCAAAGCCATTCATTGGGATAATTTCCTCAATGTCATAGTGTTCTTCAATAGCAACGAGTATAGGAGGTGGAAATAAATCGGCACGGAGCATGATTAAACCGAATTCATAATTTTCGATCATTGCCAGTAAATTGGCTGGGTCATATAAATCATTTTCCCATAGATTTTTGAGTTGTACGCCATTCGTAATGACTTCACGTCCAGCTTGGAAACTAAAGCCAGCATCCTCAGACATGACATAGCCATCGGTATTTTGCACAGCTTCAACAATGCGCCAGCCATTTTCAATATCGTCTTGTGTGGGAAGATGTCCGGTGACGGCGTAGCCAACTGTCCAGCCTGCTGGGTCGTATAGAGGATAACGCCATGAGGGAAGCGGTTCGATATTCAACTTGTCAGTAATACTAGCAAAGACACCTGATGTTGGAATTTTGAAGACAGTGAGGCTATAAACGAGAAATAATCCAAGCCCAGTAAATGTGACAACATAGCGTGTGCTATGTGAAATAGGGAAGTGTCGGAAAAATCGTGTGATGTAATTCTCTGGAAATATCCACTGATTTTGCAGGGTTCGTCCGACAAAAATACCAGATAGAAGACAAGCAGATACTAGCCATGTATCGAAGTAGCTATCACCTGCACCCCATTTTCCAGCGAGTGTAGTGTTGGCGGCGGAGGTAATAAACCAGATGCTGTAGATGGAGAGTCGGTCAAAGTAGAGTTCATAGAGGATGACAACAGAACCCATCAGAATGAGCATCCAATGGAGGCGGGTGAACTGTCGGAAAAGACCGACGAATTGTCCATCGACAAAGGGATTTTGATTGGCAGAGATGATATTGATCCACCATTGACCATCGGTAATGAGCATCCAAAAGGCGAAGACAATACCTGCACCAATCGCTAAACCAAGGGCATAGCGACTTGCTGTTTTAGGGTTGCGAAGAAAGACCCAAATTGTGACAGCGATACAGGTGGAGTAGGCGAGTTGTTTGGTGAAGCCAGCAATCAACAGCAATGAAAAAGCGATTGTCAAGCGTTTGGTGCGATGAGATTTAATGTCGGAAAAAGCATTTGAAACGATGACAACAGCTAAAGTTTCAAACATGACCATGAGCAGGTGCTGACGGAGCAATGGTCCGATGTGATAGATATAGTTGGATGAGATGAAGGCGAGTCCGGCGATGAGTGCAATCCAACGGTGATTGGTGTCACATTTGACAGCCCAATAAATGGCAAAAACCGTGATGAAGGTGCTGGCGAAAATGATGAGTCGTCCATACCAGAAAGCAGGACCAAAAAGCCAGACGAAAGGTATCATGATAATGTGGAAGACAGGGGGGTATCCACTGCCGTAGAAGGGAAAGGTATCGTTATCACAATAAGGACAGCTACCTTGTGCCATGAGGATGGCATTATTCAGTTCATAACCTTCAGCTTGGTCATAATCGAAGGGGAATGGGATGAGTGATGCGCCAAAAACTAGATAGATGGCTAAGTGAATCAGCATCATGATTGAGATGGAGATAAGCAGACCGTTGCTGAGCCAAGTAATGAATTTTGGCGAGTTTGGGATAGTTTTCGATTTCATGCAGTTCTACAATACTTATTCGATTTCGATAGTAACTTAATCAGGATGCGAGTAAAAATCAATCCTAATGGAGATGTGATGTCTGAGAGTGAGTTGCCAGAATTCAGGAAGATGCCGTTGAAAGTCGTGAATCAATTTGTGCTTTCTGCATTCAATCAAAATGGAAGCCAGTTTGTGCGATTGATTCCATATGAGGATAATCATTTTCGTGTCATCTTTAAGGCGGGATATTTTAATTTGGCAGAGGATGCTGAAGAGCCTTCAAAATCACAATGGGGGACGTTGAAGAAGAAATTGAAACGTCGGCAAAAGGAATTGTTCATTTTTCGGGATAGTGGGCGAGTGGATTGTGGTGAGCAAGACGATTGCTATTATCTGGATTTTGGATTTTTTAAGTATTAGGTCGTTTTTACTGATTTTTTATAGTGGATAAATTGAAACAGCCCTGATAAACAGGCAAAAACCGTGCTTTCAAAGTTTTGAGTAAGATTAATCATAAATAAAATAATCTTAAGAAGATGGCTATTTTATTGGTTGGTAATCGAGATTGTGCCAGATGATCAGAGTTGACCAATTATCAGACGCTTCATCTTCAATGTAGTTTTCTAACATGCTTCGCACTTCAAAGCCATTTTTCAATTGAAAACTCAGTGTGCTGTCGAAGAGTTCGCCTGTGACGACTTTATTCACATACTCATGAATGGTCAGCTTGCCTTTGTGATTGATGTAGCCGGGTAGGACACCACCGGCAACGATTCCTTTACGGTTGGTGCGTATGACTAAATCCTTACGCGCTTCATAGAGCATCTTGCCGATGCCTTGTCCACGATAATCAGGATGGACGCTGATGTCTGCGCCGTAATACCAATCACCGTTGGCGTCGTGTTTGGTGTAATAACCTCCATCAATGATCTCTTGAAAGGTGTGCTGGCTGTGTTCAAAGTCGAAGTCGATAAAAAAGCCGGAACCTAAACCAACCACTTTATCATTATCTAAAGCAACAAATTCACCTTCGGGGAATATCCGACAGTGGGATAAGAAATGTTCTTCGTTCATGAGTTCATGGTCGGCGAGTGTGGGGAAGCAATCCTGTTGGAGTTGTTCGAGGGCTTTGGCATATTGAGGCGCGACATTTATGATTTGAATAGTCATGCTTCTGTCCTCAATAGACTTTATCGGAATGTTTGGTCAGGAGATCAATGATTTCGTCGAGATCATCGCCTGCATGGAGCATGATATTGGGGTAGGTGGCTGTGATGTCTTGGAGCATGTTGCTATGGTAGCCGAGTGTCGCATCGGGGTCTTTGAGGATGTGTCCCGTCAGAATACCGAGTACAGTATCGCCTGACTTGATTACCCCTTGCTCAACCAGTTTGCGCGTTCCTGCGAGAGAGCAAGCCGAGGCGGGTTCGCAACCGATGCCATGACTGTCAATTAGAGCTTTGGCATCCATGATTTGCTGGTCGCTGACTTGTTCGACGACACCGTTAGTCCATTCCATGGTGCGTATAGCTTTTTCACGATTGACGGGGTTGCCGATTTTGATGGCTGTAGCAATCGTCTCGGCTTTGACAGGTTCAAAGTCTCTAAAACCACCTTTGAAATGGCGGTAGAGTGGATTCGCCCCTTCGGCTTGAATAATAGCGAGGCGGGGTAGTCGGTCAATCAAACCGAGTTGGTGTAATTCAAATAAGGCTTTGCCAAAGGCAGAGCTATTCCCCAAGTTGCCACCGGGAACCACAATCCAATCGGGGACTTGCCAACGCAATTGTTGAATGGCTTCAAAGATAATGGATTTTTGTCCCTCTAAACGGAAGGGGTTGACCGAGTTGAGGACATAGATGCCGAGTTTTTGGGAGACTTCGCGTACCAATTCCAAGTTACGGTCAAAGTCGGCATTGATTTGCAGGCAGGTTGCACCGAATGCGATTCCTTGTGCGAGTTTGCCAAGTGCGATTTGCTTGTTTTGAAGGAAGATAATACCTTCGACTCCGGCGATGGCGGAATAGGATGCCATAGATGCGGAGGTATTGCCTGTTGAGGCGCAAGCGACTCGTTTCATGCCTAAGACTTGTGCTTGGGTGACCCCGCCTGTCATGCCACGGTCTTTGAATGAACCGGTGGGATTTTCGCCTTCGTGCTTGAGATAGAGATTGTCGATACCTGCCCAATTCGCCAAGCGGGGTAGATGATAGAGATTGGTGTTGCCTTCTGGTCGGCTGACAATCAGACTTTCATCAATATCGGGGTAGATGAGTTCTTTGTATCGCCAGACACCACTGTTATAGGGCTTATCGAGTGAGCCGAGCCGATTATCGAATAACTCACGAGTGATGGGTGTTTTTGGATCATCAAAATCATGCACCACATCGAGTAATCCGCCACAAGTTTCGCACGTATAGATCACCGCATTGATAGGGTATTCTTGGGCGCAATCTATACATTGCAGGATGCTGGGCATGACGTTATCCTCGTGGGCGATGTCTCGAATTTGAGTAAGGATAACGTGTTTTGAAATCACATTCCAGAGCAGAAGCCTATGCCCCGGCGACGGTTGCCAATGTGGGTGTTGGCTTTGATATTTTAGGACTGGCTGTCGCGAGGTTGGGTGATAGGGTCATGGTCGAGTGGAATGACTCTTCTGAATCAATCATAGTCGATATTGAAGGCGATAATGGACGACTGCCACGCGAGTCAGATAAGAATGTTGTCACTGTGGTTGCTGATGCTGTTCTTAAAACTGTTGGCAAGTCGCATGGAGTCAAAATTCACCTGAAAAAGGGGCTACCACTTGGGAGTGGATTAGGCAGTAGCGCGGCGAGTTGTGTGGCTTCGGCAGTGGCTGTCAATGCCTTGCTTAGTGAACCTTTGTCTCGTGAAGCATTGTTGCCTGCTTGCCTAGAAGGGGAGGCTCTGGTTAGTGGGTATCATGCGGATAATGTAGGTCCAAGCTTGTTGGGCGGGATTACCTTAATAACAGGTACAGAGATTGATGAGATTCGACGCTTGCCAATACCCGATAAGCTTCATCTGGCGTTGGCTACCCCGAATGTGGAAGTACCCACAGCTGAGGCGCGGGCTGTGTTGCCAGAAACCGTTTCACTGAAGACGATGGTAGCACAAACAGGGAGTGTGGCACGGGTTATTGATGCCATATATCGCGGGGATATTCAACAGCTTGGGCAAGCGATGGAAGCTGATTTGGTGATTGAACCTGCGCGTCAACATCTCATGCCGATGCTTGAAGAAGTTCGTCATATTGCCAAGCAACAAGGAGCATATGGCGTGGTCATTAGTGGGGCAGGTCCAACATTATGTGCCGTGTGTGATGATGAAGGTATATCCCAACGTGTTGCAGATGCTATGCAAGGTGTTTATAAAGACGCTGGATTGGAGAGTCAGGCACATTCGACACGAGTTTTAGGTGAGGGCGCGCGGGTTATTTCGGTTGGTTAAATGTTGTTTGTGAAATTCTTGACAATCTTATTTTCGCTTTTTATACTTACGTTACTTCGCTATACTGATGGCATGTACCTATATTATCTATAGAAGCGAGCCTAAATGACCAATTTAGTCAAAAATTTTGTTGGCGGGCAATGGGTTGAAGCCAAATCTGGTGAGACATTTGATAGCATCAACCCAGCGACCGAGGCTGTTGTTGCCACTGCATACCAAAGCAATAGCGAAGATGTTGCATCGGCTGTTTCTTCTGCAAAGGAAGCCTATCACAAATGGCGTTTAACCCCGGCTCCGCGACGTGGTGAAATCCTCTTCCGTGTTGCTGAAATCCTAAAAGAGCGTAAAGATGAGATTGCTTCGATTGCGACTCAAGAGATGGGCAAAATCATTGCCGAGACTCGCGGGGACGTGCAAGAAGCGATTGATATGGCGTATTACATGGGCGGTGAAGGTCGTCGCTTGATGGGATACACCGCGCCTGTGGAAATGCCAAACAAGTTTGGGATGGCGATACGGGATTCAGTAGGTGTTGTTGGCTTGATTACACCATGGAATTTTCCTGTTGCAGTACCGAGTTGGAAGATTCTTCCCGCGTTGATTGCTGGCAATACAATTGTTTTCAAGCCGGGTGAAGATACGCCCGCAACTGCCGCCGCGTTTGTTAAAGTCTTTGAAGCTGCTGGCTTACCTGCCGGGGTGATTAATCTCGTTAATGGGGCAGGTGATACCGGCAATGCACTGGTCGAGAATCCTGATGTGCGGATTATCTCCTTTACAGGGTCAACAGATACGGGCTTGCGGGTCTATGCCAAAGCCGCACGTATGGGCAAGAAGGTCACGCTTGAAATGGGCGGTAAGAATGCCATTATCGTGATGGATGATGCCAACTTTGATCTTGTTCTGGATGCGGTGACATGGAGTGCGTATGGAACCACCGGACAACGTTGTACGGCAACCAGTCGTTTGATTGTCCAAAAGGGGATTAAAGCGAAATTGGTCGATGCGCTGATTGAACGGGCGAAGTCGATAAAGATGGGTGATGGTCTTGACGAAAGTGTTGAGATGGGTCCTTTGGTTAATCAAAAGGCACTCGATAAAGTTGCATCGTATATGAGTGTGGCAGAAGGTGAAGGCGTGAATATTGCTGTCGGCGGTGGTCGTCATGGTGATAAAGGCTTCTTCTTCCAACCAACACTATTTGAAGGTGTGTCCGCTGGTATGCGCGTTGAGCAAGAGGAAATTTTTGGTCCGGTGCTGTCTGTGATTGAAGTGAATGATCTCGATGAAGCTGTGCAAGTGAACAACAACACTCGTTACGGGCTATCAAGTAGTATCTTCACAGAAAATGTGAACGATGCCTTCCGGGCGATTAGGGATTTGTTGACAGGGATTGTTTATATTAATCACGGAACAACGGGTGCAGAGATTCAATTCCCCTTCGGTGGGACACGCGGTACAGGTAATGGAATGAGAGAAGCAGGTAAAGCTGGACTGGACTCCTTTACCGAATGGAAGTCGGTCTATGTGGATTATAGTGGACGTTTGCAACGCGCCCAGATTGACACGGAAGCTGTTTTGGGTGAGCAAGACTAGCCTAAGTTGTTGGTGAGACTTGGTCGAATTTATGGCATTAGTGCGGTAAACTACATGCAATCGCTTTATTGGGATAGCTCCTATGAGATTATTCTCGCGTTGATGGAGAGGTATCCCACAGCAGAGATTGAAACAGTGGGTTTGCAAGAGTTGAATGACTGGATTGTGAACTTGCCCAACTTCGCGGATGATCCATTGCTGGTCAATGACAACATTTTGCGGGGTATTTTACGAGATTGGTATGAGGAAAGCAGTGCCTAAATGGAACTGAATCTGCAAGAACTCAATGAAACAGAATTTCCCGTTCCGGTTGATTTACAGGATAACGTTGCCATAACGAGCCTGAGTAAACTCTACAACTGGGGTCGGCGCAATTCGATGTGGCCCATGTTGTTTGGATTGGCGTGTTGTGCGATTGAAATGATTGCGACAGCATCCTCACGTTTTGATTTCTCCCGTTTTGGGATGGAGGTCATGCGGGCGACACCCCGTCAATCGGACTTGATGATTGTATCAGGAACGGTGACGAAGAAGATGGTCGTGCCGATTGTACGCCTGTATAACCAAATGCCAGAACCGAAATATGTGTTGGCGATGGGTGCATGTGCCAGTGGCGGTGGTCCTTTCAAGGAGGGCTACAACGTCGTGTCGGGTATCGACAAGTATCTGCCGGTGGATGTGTATGTGCCGGGATGCCCACCTACCCCGCAAGCCTTGCTATATGGACTGATTGCGCTTCAGAAGAAAATTGATGGGACATCCATATCATCCGGTGATGATGTGCCGTGGTATGGGGTAGGTCCATCTGAGCCGACTCCAATTCCGGTGTTGGGTCCCGATATTATTGACCCACGTCAAATGGATATGATTCGTCGCCAAGCACAATTGGCGGTTGAAGGTGAGCGAGTCGGTATCCGTGAATTGCCACAAATCGGTGCGATTGTCGCAACTGCTGATACGAGTAAACAAGCTGATGATACTTCCAAAGTAGTTGAATTTGTAAGTGGTGCGGTCTTCTTGACGGGTGGCGAACTCGAAGCACTCCGTCAACAACGACGTGAGAAAGCACTCGCACAAAAAGCGGCGAATGGTAACTACGCAGAAAGGGTCGGCTAAATGACCGAACAAATGCTTGCTCCTGATGAACAACTCACGGCTGGCACAATTGAAGATGCCATTTCGTTCCTGAAGGAACAATTCCCGAATGATATTAGCGATGATGACCGCGATGGTTTCTCGGGCATTATCGTCAATAAAGATAAGCTAGTCGAAGTTGCACAGGTGATTAAAGAGCATCTAGCCTTTGATTATTTGTCGAGTGCTACCCCTGTCGATTATTTGGGTGAAGGTGATCATCTAGAGATGGTTTACCATGCCTATCGAACAACAGGTGGTGGTGCATTGGTCTTCAAAGCACAGACAGACCGTGACTACGCAGAAATTCCTTCACTAACACCCCTTTGGAAAGGTGCCGACTTCCAAGAGCGTGAAGCGTGGGATTTATATGGCATTCGCTTCCCACAACATCATAACTTGCGTCGTATCTTGATGTGGGAGGGCTTTGAAGGGCATCCCATGCGGAAAGATTGGCAAGAAGCCTATTTTGAGCAGGAAGCCAAGCCTTTTGATAGCCGTTGGCCCGATGGTCATGTCCACCGTGCAGAAGAGAAAAATGTCTTCGGCAAGAATGTTAATTATCCCAATGATGTCGATTTATCACGCCTCAATGATGTGTCGGACGATGATGTCTATGAGTCGATGGGTTTGGGTGTTGATGTTCAGCGTTTGCATGACGCGGATGGTTTCGAGACAAATGAGTTGGTGGTCAACATGGGACCGCATCATCCAAGTACCCATGGCGTTTTCCGTATGGTGTGTACTTTGGACGGTGAGACAATCCAAAAACTCGAACCCGTGATGGGGTATTTGCATCGTAATCATGAGAAAATTGGAGAACGCAACACTTATTTGCATAATATTCCCTTTACAGATCGCCTCGATTACATTTCCAGCATGGGGAACAATCATGGTTATGTCTTGGCTGTTGAGATGTTGCAAAGTCTGGGCAACCCCTATGAACCGCCTACCTATCGCTGTGAAGTCATTCGCGTGTTGATGGTTGAACTCAGCCGGATTGTTAATCACTTATGGGCGATTGGTTTTTGGCTGAATGATTTGGGTGCATTCTTTACGCCTGTTCTCTACTTCATTCAAGAACGTGAACGCATCATGGACTTCTTTGAAGCGGTGGCAGGTAGCCGGATGATGTGTAATTACATGCGCTTTGGCGGAGTCTTCAAAGATTTGCCAGAACGCCTCCGTAGTGTGAGCAACCTGACGAATGACAAAATCCGTGATTACAACACCATGCAATTCCTCACGGAAATGATTAACGAAAGCATTCCTCGCACGATCGAAGAGCTAGAAAAACTACTATCTGAAAATGAAATCTTGACGGAGCGTTCCATTGGAATTGGGCATATCTCTGGTGAAGATGCCATTAACTATAGCGCGGCGGGTCCTTTGTTGCGGGGTAGCGGGGTGGCTTATGATATTCGTCGTGCAGAACCATATAGCATCTATCCGGAGCTCGATTTTGATATTGCGGTTCGTCCTGAAGGAGATATGTACGCCCGTTACTTGGTACGTGTCCAAGAGATGTGGGAAAGCGTCCGTATATTGAAGCAAATCCTCCCTCGTTTGGAATATACGGAAGGGGAGAGCATCTGGGCTGGTGGCAAACCCGGTCAATATGCACCGACCATTCCACTTGGTGAATCCTATGGGCGTGTGGAAAATGGTAAAGGCGAATTGGGCTACTATATCGTGTCGGCTGGTGGTAAGCGTGGGAGCAAGAACCCATGGCGGTATCACGTCCGCGCCCCTAGCTTCATCAATTTGACCCCACTGGGAAAAATGTGTGAGGGACACAAAGTAGCAGATATTGTCGCTATTCTAGGAAGTATTGACATCGTACTCGGTGAAACAGACCGTTAACAGGCGAGGAGCGTATTGTTATGTATGGAATGGGTGTCGCTAAAGGTTTAGCTGTAACCCTCAAGCATTTTATTGAAACCTATATTGACGATTTGAAGTATGGGTTTCGCAAGTATTCCAAAAATGTCGATAATTTCGAGATTCGGCAAGGAACTGAAGCAAAAGGCGCATTCACAGTTCAATATCCCGATGAGAAGATAGCTGTGCCAGAACGTTTTCGTTTTGTACCCTTCTTAATCCGTGATGAAGACGATCATCCCTATAGCCCCGGCAAAGATTGGTGTACCAGTTGTGGAATTTGCGCGAAAGTTTGTCCACCGCAGTGTATTTGGATTGTGCGAAGTAACGACCCTGATACGGGACGACCTGTACCAGAACCTGAAGCCTTCTTTATTGACATTGACATCTGTATGAATTGTGGCTTTTGTGCTGAATATTGTCCCTTTGATGCGATTAAGATGGATCATGATTATGAATTGGCGAGCTTTGACCGCACAACCTATCACATTCATGATAAAGAACGCCTGACAAAGCCCAATAGCTACTGGAAAGAAATCGCTCCGACCCGTGCTTATGAAGAAATGTTGGAACGGGGTAGTTGGGATCACAAAGACGGTGTCAAGAAGCGGGCGACGGTTGAGGTGACCGAAGACACAAACGATGACGAGAAGCGCGAAGAAGTCCAAGCTCGTAAAGCTGATGAGGCAGAAGAAGCTTAGTCATTGCCTTCAAAATGAAATATGATGATGCCCGATACAATACCGTATTGGGCATTTTGTTAGATTGATTAAGGATAATTTCCTTCCAAACCTTGAACTATAATGCTTAACCAAATAGTCAAATTAATGTAAAGGAATGCTATGAGTCAGTTACAAGATGCCGTGATGTCGGCTCTGGGTACGGTGATTGAACCCGAATTGAATCGGGATATTGTCTCGCTGGATATGGTTCGGGATTTGAGCATCGACGGTGATGTTGCCAAGTTCACGATTGTATTAACCACCCCTGCCTGCCCCCTCAAGGATGTCTTTGTTCAACGTTGCAATGACGCGATTATCGGTAAAGTAGATGGCATTAGCAGATTAGACATTACGTGGGATGCTCAAGTTCCGACAGACCGACGTATACATGGTCGCTTGGATGTCCCCATGAACAGCCTAATAGCTGTCGCTAGTGGGAAAGGTGGTGTGGGCAAAAGTACAATAGCCACGAATTTGGCTGTGGCATTATCAGAAGCAGGCGCGTCCGTTGGCTTGATTGATGCTGATATTCTCAATCCGAACTTGCCACAGATGCTTGGTTTGAGCAGTGGTCGTCCAAAAGTTATCAACAATAAGATGCAACCGCTTGAAGTCTACGGTGTAAAAACCATCAGTACGGGTTTTCTAACTGAACCGGACAAGCCGATGATTCTGCGCGGTCCCATGCTTCATAGTGCCATTCGTCAATTCTTTACAGATGTCGAATGGGGTAAGTTGGATTATATGATTGTGGATTTACCTCCCGGCACAGGGGATGCACCGCTTTCTCTCGCGCAATCCTTTCCATTAACAGGTGCAGTAATCGTTACACAACCTCAAGAAGTAGCTGTCTCGGATGCAATTCGAGCCTGTGCAATGTTCGACCAATTGAATGTCCCGATCATTGGCGTCGTGGAAAATATGGCGGGGGATTTTTTTGGTACTGGTGGTGGAGAGAAGTTAGCCGAAGCCCGCGATGTTCCTTTCTTAGGGCGAATTCCCTTGTCAGCGAATGTACGTGAAGGTGGCGATTATGGTCGACCCGCTGTCGCAACTGACCCTGATTCGGATGCTGGTAAAGCATTGCAAGCAATGGCAGAAAATATTGCCGCAAAAACCAGCGTCCTGATGCTTCAAAGTGCAGATGTCATTCCAATTAATGTCATTGGTTAATCATCTAACCCGATGACTTTGATTTCGTCACTCGTGCCGACAGGGTTGTAGCGTCCGATTAAGCCCCAAAATATACCAGCAATCAATAGACCTCCCAAGAAGCCAAAGAAGGTTTCTTCGTGGAGGTCATTTTGCAAAAAGGCATTGTGGCGGATCAGGAGTCCAATCACAATGACTAGCAACCAAACAATCCGTCGTTTGGTTTTTTCGGTTCGTTGAATGGTAATGAACAACAATCCAAACGTGACTGCAATAAGCAAGAGATAACTAACTTCCATTGAAGACCTTTTGGGTTGACAATTTTGCTTATTATACTGAATAAAATGCTAAAAATTTAAGGCTTTAACACCCCCCTTAGATTTGTAGAATGTGCTATAATTCCCGCATGTCGGTCAAAAGGAGTGGTCTGTATGGTTGATATTCATATCTCTGGACAAAATAGCGTCACCCTTGTCGAGGCGAGTGGGCGAATTGATAGTATGAACGCTCATGAGTTAGGTGAAGCACTAGCCCACGAAATAGATGAAGGTAATATTCACCTTGTCCTCGATTTAAGTAGTGTGGATTTTATGAGTAGTGCTGGCTTGCGCGAAATTGTGTCGTCATTGAAAAAAGCTAAAAAAGCACAAGTATCTGGTGAAAAAGGTGATTTGCGTTTGGCTGATCCATCTGTACGGGTGCGCGAAGTCTTAGAAATGTCGGGACTGGACACCATCTTCAAAATTTACCCTTCTCAGGCTGATGCTGTAGAAAGTTACTAACATCTACCCTTGAAAACCGACAAGGACGGTTATGGAACTGCAACGGCGTTTGAGCCTCCCCGGTGTAATGGAGAGCGTCCGCAAAGGCACTGAATTTGTTGCGG
>JANQRM010000620.1 GCA_028284565.1 Anaerolineae bacterium
TTGCATCACAGAGATGACAGCCACCCCGTTACATTCCGTTTTCACCCGGATGTTGCAGCAGATGGCGACCCTGATGCCCTGGCAATCATGATGTTGACATCGCATTACAACTTCGGCCTGAAGCCGGACGCTTAAATTGACAACGCGGTACAGGTTAGTTTCGAAGCAGACCTGTACCGCGTTCAACCAACTTACACACGTTAGTTGAAAGGATTATACCAGATGCAAATCCCATTCAGATAGTTGCAGCACTAATCGTTGCACAAAAACACCGTTTTCACCCGTATTTCTCACACTTTTTAACCAATTTCTACTCAAATCTGAAAGGATTCACCATGCCAATCAACCCGGAACTTGCCTACTTGACTGAAGGGTATGAGCCTGTCGCACAGATGGCTATCGAACTCGCCCGCCATCTGGGATATGTCGGTCATGCTGATTTTGTCATCATTAATCCGATTGGCGATGACACCAGCGCAGGATCACCCTATTTCGCTGATGTCACCTACAACGAAACAGATGGCTATCAATTCATGTCCTACGACGCATCCCGATTATTGACGGTCAATCCGAATTATCAGGTGCTTGTGTATCGCAAACCACCGACCCCCGTTTATTCCGTTGACCAACAGATCAATATGCTAATCGACCTCGCCAACCAGTTCGATGAAGATAGCTTTCTGCGAACCTTCCTCAATCCGCGCCTGATTGAGTGGCTGCGTAGCAACAAAGACAATCCCGATATTTATACCGAATGGCTTCGGTCACGCGATGTTGCCCGGCGACTTGAAGAAAACATCAACAGCTTTGAAAGCCTTTATAACGACAACTTCCCATACTAAGGATAAAACCCATGAAATTACTCACAAAAGCACTCCGCAAGAAATTACCCAAATTGTACGAAACCGAAGAACAGGGTGACGATGCAATTGCCGTCTGCAAATTCTTCACACCCGATTCAAACTGGAAATGGTATGTCGTTGAATTTGATGGCGAAGATACTTTCTTCGGTCTGGTCACTGGCTTTGAGACTGAACTCGGTTACTTCACCCTGAGCGAACTCAAAACAGTACGCGGTGCATTCGGTTTACCTATCGAACGTGACCTGTACTGGGAAGAGATGACCGTTGGTGAAATCAAGAAACGCATCGACGAAGGAAAGACACCATGAGTTACCAGATTGCATATCAAAATCTTGGTTGGGAAACCATTGAAGATTTGCTCTACGACAGGCCAGCTCCCATTCGTAAATCATTTGATGAATCTTGTGAGGTTGCTCAACGCATTAGTGAAGATAGTGACAGTGTGGTGGCTGTCATCAAAGTAGATCCCGATGGCGATCTCTACAGTAGCAATGTGAAAGCGCTCTTCGTGAATGGCCTCACATTCAAACCCGATACCCATTTTGACGATTAACCACAAATAACTCTCAGGGGCATGGCACACAGCTATGCCCCTTCCTGAAAGGCTTATCATGACCAACAAACAGAACCCAACCGACGACACCAAGTATGAATATGGATTGACCCACCGTCCGCCGATGATTGCCACCGTTCCCGACGGGTTTCATGTGGTGACAGACCGCACCGTAACCTATCGCTGGGGCATCATCAGCTACGAGCAAGAACTCAATCGTGAAGAAGTCCTGCGTTATGAATTACATCCAGCCAGTCTCAATACCCGCCGCTTTCCAGTGGACACTCATGTCAATTGGCGTGGACATCACTGCTATATCTCAAAGCTATTTGCTTTCCGAAGCATGATCGAAATCCGATTGGTCAATGGCCCGGATGGTTTCGCCAATGAAATCTGTGAATGGGACGCGGACTTGACGGCATGGGGTCACCATGACTGAATATCGTTTTTATGTGGGGTGGGCGACTGCCCCACTTTCCTTTGAACAAATCATGACCGAGATTGAACCGCAGGTGATTCGTGATCTGCTTTACTTAAA